>NZ_JBNHFD010000035.1:0-34303 GCF_059089865.1 Arthrobacter sp. Y3221157 | reverse complement strand
CGCCCTCCGCGGTGTCAGCCGCAGCGGCTGCAGTCTCTGCGGCGTCCCCGGCGAAGGCCGGGAGGGGCTCCGCGGCGTCAATCTTTCTACGGGCGCGGGTGCGGCGGGCCGGCGCCGTGGTTTCCTCGGCCGCAGCCTCAACGTTCTCCGCGGTGGCGGCGTCGGCCGGAACGGTGCCTTCGGCGGCGGTACCGGCGTCGTCGGTTTTCGTTACCGCCTTGCGGCGGGTCCTCTTGGGTGCGACGGGGGCCTCCGAGGCCGGCGCATCGCCGTTAACGGCCAGGTCTTGCTCGTTTTCCATATGCAGCTACACTCCTGCCCCTGACGTACCGCCACATCCGGCACCCATTGGGGCACATATTGTCAAAACCCGCAGGCGTTGACAGAAGTCAAGTGGATACTCCCAGGTTCGCACCGGCATTGGGGTGCGGCAGCCCGTGGGAGCCGGGGGATGTCCTGAAACCCGTTGTTCTACTTGCCACAACCAGGTGCCGTCCAATGGAGTCGCGGGAGTGCCGTCAGCCTTCGTAGCCTGCCCTGCTCATCATTGGCGGTCTTGAGAACAGTCCACCGGACCGGAGTCCGAATGTGGATCGGCTTCCAGCCAGGTTCATTCTCTCACATCCGGACTAAATCACGGCGGAGGCGGAGGCTGCTGCCCTTTTTCCTGGGAATGGCTTCCAGCCCGCGGCGTTACAATCGGGCAAGGAGCACCGGACGAAAAGGACGCCATACCAATGCCCAGCATCTCCCCCGCCAGCGGCACCGAAGCCCCGGACCGGACCACCGGCCCGGACAGCAGTTCCGCAGCCGTGCCCTTCATGGCCCGCAACCGGCCTTTCGGCTGGCTGCTGGTGATCACCGGCGCCGTCGGCTGGCTGGCCTCGGGAACTCTGGTCCTGGAAAAGCTTGCAGTGCTCCAGGACCCGAACCACGCCACGGTGTGCGACGTCAATCCCTGGATTTCATGCGGGGATGTGATGAAGACGTGGCAGAGCTCCCTGTTCGGCTTCCCCAACATGTTTATTGGGATTGTCGCGTTCGCCGTCGTCATCACCGTGGGCATGGCACTGCTGTCAGGCGCCACTTTTGCCCGCTGGTTCTGGGTGGGCCTGCAGACGGGCGTCACGCTGGGCTTCGCCTTCGTGGTGTGGCTGTGGTCGCAGGCCCTCTACGACATCCACATCCTGTGTCCCTTCTGCATGATCGTGTGGGCCGCCATGATCCCCCTCTTCATCTGGGTGACCATCCGGAACGTCAGCGCCGGCATCATCCCCATCCGCTCCGGCGCTGCGCGCCTGGTGGCTGATTCCGGCTGGATCATTGTGGCCCTGCTCTACGTGGCCGTGGCCGCCAGCATCTTCTTCGCGTTCATCCAGGTGTTCGCCGGGACGTCAGGTTTCTAGCCGCAACGACAGCAAAGGGAAGGCCGGTGTTCTAATGAACACCGGCCTTCCCTTTGCTTCGTTCAGGTTTTTTAGAACCAGATCTTGATCTCGCGCTCGGCTGAATCGGTGGAGTCGGAGCCGTGCACCAGGTTCTGCTGGACCTTCAGGCCCCAGTCCCGGCCGAAGTCGCCGCGGATGGTGCCCGGGGCCGCCGTCGTGGGATCGGTGGTGCCGGCCAGCGAGCGGAAGCCTTCGATGACGCGGTGGCCCTCGAAGATGGCCGCCACCACGGGCCCGCTGAGCATGAATTCAACCAGCGGCTCGTAGAACGGCTTGCCAACGTGCTCCTCGTAGTGCTGCTCGAGCAGTTCGCGGGTGGCATCCACCTTCTTCAGTTCAGCAAGGGTGTATCCCTTAGCTTCGATGCGGGCCAGGATGGCGCCGGTGAGGTTACGGGCGACGCCGTCGGGCTTGATCAGGACGAGGGTGCGCTCAGTGGTCACAACTGCTCCAATGCGTTGGTGGGGTTTCGGGACAAGTCTACGGGGACCCGCCGGCAGGGTCCGGTCAGTTCAGTCCGGTTCAGGGGGTCTGCGGCTGGCCGGGCCCGGCGGCCTGGTCCGGATGGGCTGCTTCCCACTCGGCCTGCTCGCGCTCCCGCTGGGCGGCTTCGCGGTCCAGCCGGATGCCGGTCCTGATTCCGTACCACCAGGCAAGTGCGAACAAGGCACCCACGAGGAACATGGCGGGCTCGAAGATACCGGTCAGGACGAGCACGATCTGCAGGATCCAGCCGAGGCCGATGCCCCAGGGCTTTGACAGGACTGCGCACGCCAGGACCATGACCACGCTCAGGCCGATGCCGACGCCCAGGATCAGCGCCGGCGGAAACTCGTTGCGTCGCAGGCCGAATACTGCCAGGGTGGCGAAGAACATCACGAATGCTTCCAGGAGCAGCACCGTGGAGGCGAACATGACCTTGGTGGAGCGGCGCTTCCTGGGCATGCCGGGACGCCACTCCCGCTGTGCCTTGGTGAGCCTGGCCATCCTTACGCCTCCGTCTTTCCGAGCAGGATGCGGGCTTCCGCCACCAGCGTGATGGAGCCGGTCACCAGGACGCCGCCGGAGAGGTCGTCATTGGCTTCGGCCCGTTCCACGGCCCATTCAAGGGCATCGTCCAGCTTCTCGGCGATGTGCACGTTGTCCTCGCCGAAGCCGAGGTCAACGGCCAGTTCGGCGAGTTCGGCGGCCGGAACGGCGCGCGGAGAGTTCGACTGCGTGAAGCAGTATTCCTCGGCAACGCCACCCAGGGATTCCTTGAGCTGGCGCAGGATCTCCTCGGCGTCCTTTTCCTTGAGCACGCCCACCACGGGAACCAGGCGGGTGAACGTGAAGGCCTCCTGCAGTGCGGCGGCTGACGCCTTGATGCCGTCCGGGTTGTGGGCGGCGTCCACAATGATGGTGGGCGCAGTGCGCACCACTTCCAGCCGGCCGGGGGACGTCACCGCGGCGAAGCCCTCCTGCAGCACCTCGAAGTTGAGTTCCTTTTCCCCGCCGAAGAATGCCTCCAGCGCGGCCACCGCCACGGCGGCGTTCTGGGCCTGGTGGGCGCCGTGCAGGGGCACCAGCAGGTCAGGGTACCGGCCGGCGATGCCCTGGATGGTGACCATCTGGCCGCCGACCGCCACGCTCCGGGACTCGACGCCGAACTCCACGCCCTCGAAGCGGAACGGCACGCCCACGTCCTTGGCTTTCTCGAGGAGCACCTGCGCGGCGTCCAGCGGCTGCGCTGCGCTCACCAGGTAGCCGCCCGGCTTGATGATTCCAGCCTTCTCCAGTGCGATGTCGCCGGGGGTGTCCCCCAGCAGATCGGTGTGGTCCAGCGAAATCGGGGTGACGACCGAGACCTGGCCGTCGCCCACGTTCGTGGCGTCGGTGATGCCGCCCAGGCCCACCTCGATGATGGCCACGTTGACCGGCTGGTCCGCGAAGACGGCGAAGCCCAGGATGGTAAGGCACTCGAAGTACGTGAGGCGCTGCTGCCCCTCCGCTTCCAGTTCGGCGTCCACGATCTGCAGGTAGGGGCGGATCTCGTCCCAGATCCGGACGAACGTCTCGTCAGGGACCGGATGCCCGTCAATGCTGATGCGCTCGGTGACCTTGGACAGGTGCGGGCTGGTGTAGCGGCCCGTGCTCAGCCCGTGTGCACGGAGCACGGCTTCGATCATGCGGGAGGTGGAGGTCTTGCCGTTGGTGCCCGTCACGTGGATGATCGGGTACGCCTTGTTGGGTTCGCCCAGCACCTCCATGGCCCGGAAGAGCGGAGCCAGCCGGGGTTCCATCTTGTTTTCCGGTGCCCTGCCGAGCAGTTCGGCGTAAACGCTTTCCACTGAGAAGTGATCGGTCATGTCCTAAGCCTCCACTTTTTCGACGGCGACGGCGGGTTCGGCCAGGTCGGCAGGTTCCGCAGCAAGGTCCACGGTCAGCGTTTCACCCTTGACCAGGTCCGCGTTCGCCAGCAGGGCGTCCACCACGTTCTGCGTTGCCGTCACCGTGGTGCGGATCCGGTCGCTGACGTTGAGTCCGGCGTCCTTGCGGGCCTGCTGGATGGCGCGGACCATGTCGCGTGCCAGGCCTTCGGCCTCGAGCTCCGGTGTGACCTCGGTGTTGAGGACCACGAAGCCGCCGCCCGGAAGCACTGCGACGGAGGCCGAACCGCCGTCGGATTCTGCCACGACGGTCTCCAGCGTGTACTCCTGGGGTTCCAGCTGGAGCCCGCCCGCGGTCACCACGCCGGCATCATCCACGGACCAGTCACCGGACTTGGAGCCCTTGATGGCCACCTGGACGTTCTTGCCCAGGCGGGGTCCGGCAGCGCGGGCGTTGACCACCAGCTTCTGCTGAATGCCGAACTCCTCGGGGGAAGCAGTGGCGGCGTCCAGCAGCCGGACCGAGCGGATGTTGAGTTCGTCCGCGACGACGGCGGCGAAGCCCTCCAGCGCAGCGGCACCGGGTGCCACCACGGTGAGCTCCTGGAGCGGCAGGCGGACACGCAGGTTCGCTGCCTTGCGCAGGGACGAACCGGTGGAGCAGATCTGCTGCACCCGGTCCATGGCCTGGACCAGGTCCGGGTTGGCCGGGAACAGTGCGGCGTCGGGCCAGTCCGCCAAGTGCACGGAGCGGCCGCCGGTGAGCCCGCGCCAGATTTCCTCGGTGACCAGCGGCAGCAGCGATGCGGCGGCACGGGAGACAGCCTCCAGGGCGGTGTACAGGGCGTCGAAGGCGTCCCGGTCCTCGTCGAAGAAGCGCTGGCGGCTGCGGCGGACGTACCAGTTGGTGAGCATGTCCAGGTAGCTGCGGAGCTCGTCGCACGCGCCGGAGATGTCGTAGGTGTCCAGCTGCCCGGTCATGTTCCGCACCAGCTCGCCCGTGTTGGCGAGCAGGTACTGGTCCAGGGTGTCCGTGTACGCGTCGTACCGCAGCTGCGCGTCATAGCCGGCGCCGCCGCTGGCGGCATTGGTGTAGAGCGTGAAGAAGCTGTACACGTTCCACAGCGGCAGGATGACCTGCCGGACGCCGTCGCGGATGCCCTGCTCGGTGACGATCAGGTTGCCGCCACGCAGGATGGGGCTGGACATCAGGAACCAGCGCATGGCGTCCGATCCGTCGCGGTCCAGCACTTCGGACACGTCCGGGTAGTTGCGCAGGCTCTTGGACATCTTCTGCCCGTCGGAGCCGAGCACGATGCCGTGGCTGATCACGTTCCGGAATGCAGGCCGGTCGAACAGGGCCGTCGAGAGGATGTGCAGCATGTAGAACCAGCCGCGGGTCTGCCCGATGTATTCGACGATGAAGTCTGCCGGGTTATGGGTGTCGAACCAGGCTTCGTTCTGGAACGGGTAGTGCACCTGGCCGTAGGGCATGGAGCCGGAGTCGAACCAGACGTCCAGGACGTCCTCCACCCGGCGCATGACGGACTGGCCTTCTTCTGGCGTGCGCGGATCATCCGGGTTGGGACGGGTGAGTTCGTCAATGAACGGGCGGTGCAGGTCCACCTGGCCGTCCTTGTTCAGGGGCAGCCGGCCGAAGTCGGCCTCGATTTCCGCCAGGGAACCGTACACGTCCGTGCGGGGGTATTCCGGGTCGCTGGACTGCCACACCGGGATGGGGCTGCCCCAGTAGCGGTTGCGGCTGATGGACCAGTCACGGGCGTTTTCCAGCCACTTGCCGAACTGCCCGTCCTTGACGTTGCCGGGGATCCAGTTGATCTCCTGGTTCAGTTCGGACATCCGGTCCTTGAACTTGGTGACTTCAACGTACCAGGAGGAGACGGCGCGGTAGATCAGCGGGTTGCGGCACCGCCAGCAGTGCGGGTAGCTGTGCTCGTAGCTTGCCTGCTTGACCAGCCGGCCCTGGGCGCGCAGGACCTGGGTGATGGGTTTGTTGGCTTCGAAGACCTGCAGGCCCACGATGTCGTGGAGGTCGCCGTGCTTGAACAGGGGCAGGAACTTGGCGCCTTCATCCACGGACAGGATCACCGGGATCCCGGCTTCCTCGCAGACCTTCTGGTCGTCCTCGCCGTAGGCGGGGGCCTGGTGCACGATCCCCGTGCCGTCGGTGGTGGTGACGTAATCGGCCGCCAGGAAGCGCCAGGCGTTCTCCATGCCGTACTTTTCGTTGTCGGCAAAATCATGCCACAGCGGCTCGTAGGCCAGGCCTTCCAGCTCGGCACCGGTGTGGGTGGACACCACGGCGGCCTGAGCGGCTTCGAAGCCGTCATAGCCCAGGTCCTTTGCGTAGCTGCCCACCAGGTCGGCGGCCAGCAGGAAGCTGCCGGTGACGGGCGCGTCCGCGGACGCAGCCTTGATGCCGTTCGGACCGGCCGGAAGCACGGCGTAGGTGATGGAAGGGCCGACGGCGAGCGCGGCGTTGGTGGGCAGGGTCCAGGGGGTGGTGGTCCAGGCGAGCGCCTGGACGCCCGCGAGCTGCTTCGACAGGTCCGACTGCCCGGCGGTGATGGGGAACGTGACCGTGACGGTCTGGTCCTGCCGGTTCTTGTAGACGTCGTCGTCCATGCGGAGCTCGTGGTTGGACAGCGGCGTCTCGTCCTTCCAGCAGTACGGAAGCACGCGGTAGCCGTTGTAGGTCAGGCCCTTCTCGTGCAGCTGCTTGAAAGCCCAGAGGACCGACTCCATGTACTCGACGTTGAGCGTCTTGTAGTCGTTGTCGAAGTCCACCCAGCGTGCCTGGCGGGTGACGTAGCTGCGCCACTCGTCGGCGTACTTCATGACGGATGCCCGGCAGGCGTCATTGAACTTGTCGATGCCCATGGCTTCGATCTGGGTCTTGTCGGTCATGCCCAGCTGCTTCATGGCTTCCAGTTCGGCAGGGAGCCCATGGGTGTCCCAGCCGAAGCGGCGCTCGACGCGCTTGCCGCGCTGGGTCTGGTACCGGCCCACCAGGTCCTTGGCGTAGCCGGTGAGGAGGTGGCCGTAGTGCGGCAGTCCGTTGGCGAAGGGCGGGCCGTCGTAGAACACGAACTCGTTGCTGCCGGGTTCACCGCCGGGGGCGTCGGCGCTGCGCTGGTCGATGCTGGCCTGGAAGGTGCCGTCCTGGTCCCAGTACTTCAGGATGCGCTCTTCGATCTCCGGGAACCTCACGGAGGCGGACACAGCGGCACCGCCGCCGGACGACGCGCTGGTGGAAGTAATGGCTGAGGCCTTGGGGTAATACGTCATGTCGACATCCTGGGTTGAGCTTGGCGAACTGCCGGCTTGCGCCTTCTGTTCCGTTCAGGATGCGAGGACGGTTTCCGTGTTGTCCGCCGGACTCCACGCTCACCGCGGTACCACCTCACTTACCGCGTTGCGCGTTCCGGAAGGAACGTACGCGACGACGGCCACTCATTACTGCTGTGACGGGCTTACCCGTCCGGTTCTACTGGCGCGTACCGGGGATGTCAGGTACGACAAGCCCGTCCGCGTGTTCTTCCGGAAGCTCACCGGTGATTGCCGGGTCATAGCCGGTTTCGATTCTACTATCCATCGGGCGATGGTTTCCATTCAGCCCCGCCCGCTTCCCGCCGGCAGTCCCTACAATCGGAGGCATGAGTGACGCGGCCCCGGTCCCGCCCGCCCGGCTTCATGGCGCCCGGGCATTCCGCTGGGCCTCGGCAGCCGCCGCCGCTCCCGTTGCCCTGATTGGCTTGCTGCGCGCCATTCCCGCTGACTGGCCTGTGCTGGCCGTGCAGTTGCTGGCCTTTGTTCCCTGGTTCACGGTGCCGGCCGCCGTGGCCTTCCTGCTGTCATTTCCTGCGCGCAGCAGGCCGCTGCAACTGGTGACCGCGGCGCTTCTCGGTGTCCAGGTGCTGTGGCTTTTTCCCCCGGCGACGACTGTGCCTGAAACTGCCCACGCCGGCCAGCCGGTGGTGGAAGTGAGGGCCATGGCCATCAATGCGGAGTTGGGCAGGGCGGACGCAGCCGGCATCGTGGGCCTGGTGGAGGAACACCAGGTGGACCTGCTGGTGGTGGCGGAATACACCCGGGAACTGGCGGACAGGCTGTCCGCGGCGGGCTTGCCGGGCCTGCTCCCCCACCGGGTAGAGCATCCCGGGCGCAGGGCCGGCGGCGCTGCCGTCTTTTCCTCGCTTCCGCTCCGGGAGGTGGGGGTTGTGCCCGACAGCCCGTTCACGATGCCCGTGGTCAGCGTCGACCTGCCGGCTGCCGGGCAGGAAGCGGCCCTGCGGGTGGTCGCCGTCCATACCCTCGCACCGGTGGATGACGGCCTGGCCCAATGGCGCAGCGACCTGGCGGCACTTGACCGGATCGACGCCGGGGCGGGGCCGCTCCTGCTGGCGGGCGATTTCAACGCCACCCTCGATCACCGGGAGTTCCGGGAACTGCTGGCAGGGGGCGGCGGGACAAGGCCACTGGTGGACGTCTCCGCAGCCGCGGGCAGCCGGCTGGTCCCCACCTGGCCGATGCGCGGCTTCTACCTTCCCGGGGTGACGCTGGACCATCTGGTCACGAGCCCGGACATCACGGGTTCGAACTACTCGGTCCGCCGGGTGGCGGGCACGGACCACGCCGCCGTCCTGGCCACGTTGGCGGTCCGGGTGAAGTAGGCCTGGTCCTGCCCGCCCGGGCTAGCCCTTCCGGATGAGCTTGTAGTTGGAGGCCTGGGCCACCGGCCGGATGACGATCTGGTCCAGGTTGACGTGGTGCGGGGCGCTGACGGCGTACCGGACAACGTCCGCCACGTCCCCGGCGGTCAGGGGCTTCTCCACTCCCTGATAGACCTTGTCCGCAGCCTGCCGGTTTCCGAGCCGGTTGAGGGCGAATTCCTCGGTGTGGACCAGTCCCGGCGCAACTTCGATGACGCGGACGTTGTGTTCGGCTTCTTCGAGCCGCAGCGCCTCGGTCATGGCACGCTGGGCGTGTTTTGCGGCGTTGTAGCCCCCGCCGCCTTCGTACGCTGCAAGGCCGGCGGTGGAGGTGAGGTTCAGCACCGTTCCCTCCCCGTTTGCACGCAGCATGGGCAGGAAAGCGCGGGTCAGCTTCATGGTGCCCAGGACATTCACCCGGTACATCCAGTCCCAGTCCTCCGTGCTGGCCTCCGCGATCCTGTCTGCGCCCCTGGCACCACCGGCGATATTGATGAGGGTGTCGATGCCGCCTGCTTCGGTGACCCGGCTGAGCAGCCGGGACACGTCGTCGTCCACGGAAATATCAGCAGGAATAGCGATTGCTCCGGTTTCGGCCGCCAGTGCCTCAAGGCGGTCCGCCCGCCGGGCGACGGCAAAGACTGTCCATCCGCCGGATGCCAGGGCGCGCACGGAGGCTTCCCCGATCCCGCTGCTCGCGCCGCTCACCAAAGCTGCTTTCTTGTGCACATCGTCAGTCATGGCACCACCCTAGCCGCCCGCTGCCCCGAAGCCTGTCCATCAGGACCCGGCAGCCGTCGTCGTCCGCCGGCGGATCGTAGATCCGTTTTACAACGAAGCCGGCTCCTTTGGCACCCACGGGCGGCATGCTGGTCCGCCGCGGTTCTGTGCGATGCAACGGAGCATGAAAGAATTGCCCAATGGCTGAAGACACGCAGGGTACAGACACGCCCACCACCGCCCCCATCAACGTTCCGGACAAGCCGGCCCTCGAGGGCCTCGAAGCTGCTTTGACGCAGCGCTGGCTGGCCGAGGGAACCTACAAGTTCAACCCGGACACCACCCGGGAGCAGGTCTACTCGATCGACACTCCCCCGCCCACCGCTTCCGGGTCGCTGCATGTGGGGCACATGTTCTCCTACACCCAGACCGACGTGCTTGCCCGCTACCAGCGCATGACCGGCAAGAACGTCTTCTACCCCATGGGCTGGGACGACAACGGCCTGCCCACCGAACGCCGGGTGCAGAACTACTACGGCGTCCGCTGCGACCCTGCCATCCCCTACAACCCGGACTACCGCCCGCCGGCCCAGCCGGCCAAGAACCAGCGGGACTTCGACGTGGTCTCCCGCCGGAACTTCATCGAACTGTGTGAAGAACTGGCAGTCGAGGACGAGAAGGTCTTTGAGAACCTGTTCCAGACACTGGGCCTGTCTGTCGACTGGAAACTGACGTACCGGACTATCGACGACAATTCGCGCGCCGCCTCCCAGCGTGCCTTCCTGGCCAACCTCGCTGCCGGCGACGCCTACATGGCCGAGGCCCCCACCCTGTGGGACATCACCTTCCGGACCGCCGTGGCGCAGGCCGAACTCGAAGACCGCGAAGTGCCCGGCGCCTACTACCGCTACCCCTTCTTCACCGAGGACGGGGAAAAGATATACATCGAGACCACCCGTCCCGAGCTCCTGGCTGCCTGCGCGGCGCTCGTGGCCAACCCTGACGACGAACGGTACCAGCCGCTGTTCGGCAAGAAGGTCACTTCCCCCGTCTTCGGCGTCGAGGTTGAGGTCAAGGCCCACCCGCTCGCAAAGGCGGACAAGGGCTCCGGCATCGCCATGGTGTGCACCTTCGGCGACCTGACGGACGTTACCTGGTGGCGCGAACTCCAGCTGCCCACCCGTGCGATCGTGGGCCGCGACGGCCGGATTGTCGGGGAAACCCCGGAGTGGATCACCACCGACGCCGGCCGTGAGGCCTTCGCGAAGATCGCCGGCAAGACGGTCTTCAGCGCCAAGGAAGGCGTGGTGGAACTCCTGGCCGCCGCGGACCTCCTGGAGGGTGAGCCGAAGAAGATCATGCACCCGGTGAACTTCTACGAGAAGGGCGACAAACCGCTCGAGGTTGTCACCTCCCGGCAGTGGTACATCCGCAACGGCGGCCGCGACGAGGACCGCCGCGAGCGGCTGATTGCGCGCGGCCACGAGATCGACTTCCACCCCTCCTTTATGCGCTCACGCTACGAGAACTGGATTTCTGGGCTCAACGGGGACTGGCTGGTCTCCCGGCAGCGCTTCTTCGGCGTGCCCATCCCCGTCTGGTACCCGCTGGACAATGACGGCAACCCGGACTACGACGCACCCATCGTTCCCTCGGATGCGCAGCTTCCAGTGGACCCGATGGCCGACGCCGCACCGGGCTACGAGGAATCCCAGCGCGATGTGCCGGGCGGCTTCACCGGCGACGCCGACATCTTCGACACCTGGGCCACGTCCTCGCTGACTCCCCAGATTGTGGGCGGCTGGAGCCGCGACGAGGACCTCTTCGCCAAGGTCTACCCGTTCGACCTGCGCCCGCAGGGCCATGACATCATCCGGACCTGGCTCTTCTCCTCGGTGGTGCGTGCCGATGCACTGCAGAAGAACGCGCCGTGGAAGCACGCTGCGATCTCCGGCTGGATCCTGGACCCGGACCGCAAGAAGATGTCCAAGTCCAAGGGCAACGTGGTGGTTCCCACCGACGTCCTGGACGAGTATGGTTCCGACGCCGTCCGCTACTGGGCAGCCTCCGCCCGCCTCGGCGCCGACACTGCGTACGAGATCGCCCAAATGAAGATCGGCCGGCGCCTGGCCATCAAGCTGCTCAACGCCTCCAAGTTCGTCCTCAACCTGGGGGCCACGGAAAACTCGGTGGTTCGTGCGGACCTGGCCGTGCTCACCAATCCCCTGGACCGGGCGCTGCTGGCCCAACTCGGCGACGTTGTCCGGGAGTCCACCAAGGCGTTCGACAACTACGACTACGCCCGGGCGCTTCAGATCACCGAGAGCTTCTTCTGGCAGTTCACGGACGATTACGTTGAACTTATCAAGGACCGTGCGTACGGCGCGGCCGGCGAGGCCGAGCAGGCTTCGGTGCTGGCCGCCCTGGCCACCACCCTGGATACCCTGCTGCGCCTGTTCGCGCCGTTCCTGCCTTTCGCCACCGAAGAGGTGTGGAGCTGGTGGCGCAATGGTTCAGTCCACCGCGCCGAGTGGCCCACGGGGCTGGAGGTTCCCGGCGGGGACACCACCATGCTGGCCACCGTGGGACTCGCACTGAGCGGTGTCCGCAAGGCGAAGTCCGAGGCGAAGGTCAAGCAGCGCACCGAGGTGCTGTCCGCGACCATCACGGCGCCAGAGGCATTGACCGCGCAGCTGGAGGCCGGCCTGTCCGACCTGAAAGCGGCGTCCAACGCCCGGGAGATCACCCTGGTGGCGGCCGAGGGCGAGCTGACGGTCAGCGGCGTGGACCTCGCCGTCACCGACGAGCCCGCCAAGGCCTAGCGCCGCATTTCGGGCAAAGGGGAAGCCCCATCAGCGTTTTGCCGTTGGTGGGGCTTCGACTTTTCGGCCATCTGGTGACGACTTGATGGTCTGGCAGGATCCTTGGACTTTCAGGTCTTCCTACCTCGTCACTGGTAGCTTGTATCTGGCTTTGCCAAAGGCTGCGTCAGATACATGTCACTGAATCTTTGGTTCCTGCGTCCCGCTTCTTTCGAAGTGGGTAAGAACCATTGTTGTCCCGGCCGGGGGCATGCGCAAGGGCCCCGGGAAAACTACAAACGAGTAGTTTTCCCGGGGCCCTTTCCGCTGCCGCAGGGGGCGGTTCAGTCGAATTCCGGGCGCTCCGTGCGGCTTCGCTTGAGCTCGAAGAAGTGCGGGTAGCCGGCCAGGACGGTGGTGGCGTCCCAGAGCCTGCCGGCCTCCTCGCCCCGGGGAATGCGGGTAAGGACAGGGCCAAAGAAAGCCGTGCCGTTGAAGGCCACCACGGGAGTGCCCACGTCCTGGCCCACCAGTGAAATGCCTTCCTCGTGGCTCGCACGCAGCTGGGTGTCGTAAGCGTCGGTGGTGGCGGCTTCCGCCAGGGAGGCGGGCAGCCCGCATTCCGCCAGCGCCTTGCTGATGACGAGGCTGCGGTCCTTTTCGCCGCCGTCGTGGATCAGGGTGCCCATGGCGTCGTACAGGGCCTTGACGGTTTCCTGCCCGTGCTCCTGCTGGGCTGCGATGATGACCCGGACCATTCCCCAGGCGTTGTCCATGGATTCACGGTAGGAGGGTTCCAGGTCCCGCCCCTCATTGAGCACGGCGAGGCTCATGACGTGCCACACCGTTTCGATGTCCCGGACGCCCTCGACCTCGCCGATCCACCGGGAAGTGATCCAGGCGAAGGGGCACAGCGGATCGAACCAGAAGTCGGCCCTGTTCTTGACGGTTTCAGACATAGCGGATCCTTCAGGTGTTGGCCGTTGCCCGCGCGGCAACCATGGCTGGCAGGGGTGTTAGGAATTATGCGTGGCGTCAGGCGGACTTACGCCGCTTGGCCGCATGCGGAATCATGGTGGGCTCCGCGCCCTTCAGCACAACGTCCGCGGTGATGACCACGCTTGCCACGTCCTCCCGGCTGGGGAGGTCGAACATGACCGGCAGCAGGACTTCCTCCAGGATGGCCCGCAGGCC
Source organism: Arthrobacter sp. Y3221157 (assembly GCF_059089865.1). Taxonomy (NCBI): domain Bacteria; kingdom Bacillati; phylum Actinomycetota; class Actinomycetes; order Micrococcales; family Micrococcaceae; genus Arthrobacter; species Arthrobacter sp. Y3221157. The sequence continues at coordinate 21,038 of NZ_JBNHFD010000035.1, read as the reverse complement.
GCGGGCGCCGGTGCCGCGTTCCAGCGCCTGGTCCGCGATGGCGTCCAGGGCGGCGTCGTCAAAGACGAGTTCCACGCCATCGATCTGGAACATCTTCTGGTACTGCTTGACCAGGGCGTTCTTCGGCGTGGAGAGGATCTGGATCAGCGCCTCGCGGTCCAGGTTGGACACCGTGGTGATCACGGGGAGGCGGCCGATGAATTCAGGAATGAGGCCGAACTTGAGCAGGTCTTCGGGCATGACCTCGCCGTAGGAGTCCACCTTCTTGCTGGCTTCGTTGAGCGGTGCCCCGAACCCGATCCCCTTGCGTCCGGACCGGGAGCCGATGATCTCCTCCAGGCCGGCAAACGCGCCCGCTACGATGAACAGCACGTTGGTGGTATCGATCTGGATGAATTCCTGGTGCGGATGCTTCCGGCCGCCCTGCGGCGGTACCGAGGCGACGGTGCCCTCCAGGATCTTCAGGAGTGCCTGCTGCACGCCCTCACCGGAGACGTCGCGGGTGATGGACGGGTTTTCACTCTTGCGGGAGATTTTGTCGATCTCGTCGATGTAGATGATGCCCTGTTCGGCCTTCTTGACGTCGTAGTCCGCGGCCTGGATGAGCTTGAGGAGGATGTTCTCCACGTCCTCGCCCACGTAGCCGGCCTCCGTCAGGGCGGTGGCATCGGCAACCGCGAACGGTACGTTCAGCCGCCGGGCGAGGGTCTGGGCGAGGTAGGTCTTGCCGCAGCCGGTGGGGCCGATGAGGAGGATGTTGGACTTGGCAATTTCAACGTCGTCATGGTGTCCACCGTCCGCCAGGCTTCCGGACTTGGGTGCGTGCCCGGCCTGGATGCGCTTGTAGTGGTTGTAGACGGCGACGGCGAGGGAACGCTTGGCGGGCTCCTGGCCAATCACATATTCCTGCAGGAAGTCGAAGATTTCTCGAGGCTTGGGCAGTTCGAAGCTACCGAGGTCGGCGACCTCCGCGAGTTCCTCTTCGATGATTTCGTTGCACAGTTCAATGCACTCATCGCAGATGTACACCCCGGGCCCGGCAATGAGCTTGCGCACCTGCTTCTGGCTCTTTCCGCAGAAAGAGCACTTCAGCAGATCCGTGCTCTCGCCAATCCGAGCCATATGTGAACCCCTTAGTATCTTGCTGCCGAGCAGCCTTGCACGGTCGCTGGAATCATCACCAGCCCGCGAGGACCGGTTTGTGACAACATCCACTCTAGGTCACATTGGCTCCCAAGGGTGGAAGGAAAAGGCCGGTGGGGCCAAATGAACTGGCCCGCACCGGCGCTTTACGTACTGCTACCTCGTAATTGCCTGAGGCTTGATCTTGCGTGAGTCCAGGACCTGGTCGATCAGGCCGTAGGCCTGGGCCTCGTCGGCGGTGAGGATCTTGTCACGCTCAATATCGTTGTTGACCTGCTCGGACGTCCGGCCCGAGTGGCGGGCCAGGGTGTCCTCGAGCCAGGACCGCATGCGCATGACTTCCGCGGCCTGGATCTCAAGGTCCGAGGCCTGTCCGCCCTGGCCGCCGGAAAGGGCGGGCTGGTGGATCAGTACGCGGGCGTTGGGAAGGGCCAGGCGCTTGCCCGGCGTTCCGGCCGCGAGGAGGACCGCTGCGGCACTGGCAGCCTGCCCCAGGCAGACAGTCTGGATCTCCGGGCGGATGTACTGCATGGTGTCGTAGATCGCCGTCATGGCGGTGAAGGAACCGCCGGGCGAGTTGATGTAAAGGGTGATATCGCGGTCCGGGTCAGTGGACTCGAGCACCAGCAGCTGGGCCATGACGTCGTCCGCCGATGCGTCGTCCACCTGCACGCCGAGGAAGATGATGCGGTCCTCGAAGAGCTTGGTGTAGGGGTCCTGGCGCTTGAAGCCGTAAGGGGTGCGCTCCTCGAACTGGGGCAGGACGTAGCGGCTGGACGGAAGATTACCGGCGGACCACCCGAAGTTGTAGTTCATTTTCTGTTGCTCCTGATCTGAGTGTTCGTGGTGCCGGTTTAGTTCTCGGATGCTGAATGGCTGCCCGAGCCGTTCGACGTTCCGCCGCCGCCGGAGACGGAGCCGGCGTGGGCGGCGATCTTGTCGAAGAAGCCGTACTCGAGGGCTTCCGTGGCGGTGAACCACTTGTCGCGGTCGTTGTCCTTGAGGATGGTTTCCACGGTCTGGCCGGTCTGCTCGGCGGTCAGTTCCGCCATGACCTTCTTCATGTGGAGGATCAGTTCCGCCTGGATCTTGATGTCCGACGCGGTGCCGCCGATGCCGCCGGAAGGCTGGTGCATCAGGACGCGGGCGTTGGGGGTGGCGTAGCGCTTGCCCTTGGTGCCCGAGGACAGCAGGAACTGTCCCATGGAGGCGGCCAGGCCGGTGGCGACGGTGACGACGTCGTTGGGGATGAACTGCATGGTGTCATAGATGGCCATGCCGGCCGTCACGGAGCCGCCCGGGGAGTTGATGTACAGGTAGATGTCCTTGTCCGGGTTTTCGGCGGACAGGAGGAGCAGCTGGGAGCAGATTGCGTTGGCGTTGTCATCGCGCACCTCAGAGCCAAGCCAGATGATCCGCTCCTTCAGCAGGCGGTTGTAAATGTAGTTGTCCTGGGCCGCGGGATCGACGGTCGCCATCCGGGGGGCCTCTGGGTGCTGTGACATGTTTACTTACCTCTCGCTGGTGACGGTGACATCACTGAAAATCACTACTTGGACACTAACCGGTTTCACCGACAATTTGTTCGCGCCCCGACGGCTGTTCGCTGACGGCGCACGCTGGGCGAACGGGATGCGCCCGGACCCGGGCGGGACGCGAACGGCCCCCGGATCGAGCGATCCAGGGGCCGTTATTGCGTCGTGAGAGACTAGGCCTTTGCCTCGGCCTTGTCGTCCTCGGAGGCGGTCTCGGCGGACTCCGCCTTCACAGCCTCGGCGTCTGCGGCCTCGGCCGCGGGAGCCTCTTCGCCGCCCGGGCGGACGAAGTCGCTGAGGTCAACGGCCTTGCCGTCGGTATCGGTCACCTCGGCCTGGCCCAGGACCACGGCCAGCGCCTTGCGGCGGCGGACCTCGGAAACCATCATGGGGACCTGGCCGCTCTGATCGATGATCTGGGCGAACTGGTTGGGGTCCATGCCGTACTGGCTGGCGGTGGAGACGATGTAGTCGATCAGCTCGTTCTGGCTGACGTTGACTTCTTCCTTCTCGGCGATGGCGTCGAGGATGATCTCGTTCTGGAAGGCGCGCGCGGTGTTGGCGCGGACCTCCTCGCGGTGCTCCTCGGTGTCGTGCTCGCCTTCACCGTGGCCGTTGCCCTCCTTGAAGTGGGCTTCGAGCTGCTCTTCGACGACCGAGTCCGGAACCGGCACCTCGACGAGTTCGACGAGCTTGTCCAGGACCTTGTCGCGGGCTTCGACGCCCTGCTCCACGATCTTGGAGTCGGCGGCCTGCTTGGCCAGGTCCTCGCGAAGTTCAGCCAGGGTGTCGAACTCGGAGGCCAGCTGGGCGAAGTCGTCGTTGGCCTCAGGCAGCTCGCGCTCCTTGACGGCCTTGACCACAACCTTGACCTGGGACTCTTTGCCGGCGTGGTCGCCGCCAACCAGGGTGGTGTTGAAGATGGCGTCCTCGTCGGCGCTGAGGCCGGTGACGGCCTCGTCCAGGCCTTCGAGCATGGTGCCGGAGCCAACCTGGTAGGACAGGCCCGAGGCGGAGTCAACCTCTTCGCCGTCGATGGTGGCCGTGATGTCGATGGTGAGGAAGTCACCGTCGGCAGCCGGGCGGTCAACGGACTTCAGCGTGCCGAAGCGGCCGCGCAGTTCGTCCAGGGCCTTGTCCACGTCTTCTTCGGAGGACTCGGCAGCGGCAACCTCAACCTTGATGCCGGCGTAGTCCGGGAGCTCGATCTCGGGACGGACATCGACCTCGGCAGCGAACTTCAGGCCGCCGTCGGTGGCGGAGGGGTCCGGAACCTCGGTGATTTCAACCTCGGGACGGCTCAGCGGGCGGATGCCGGATTCCTGCACGGCAGCCTGGTACCAGCCGTTGAGGCCTTCATTGATGGCGGTCTCGAGGACGTAGCCGCGTCCGACGCGCTGGTCGATGAGCTTGGCGGGAACCTTGCCCTTACGGAAGCCAGGGACCTGGATCTGCGAAGCAACAGTCTTGTAAGCCGAGTCGATGCTGGGCTTCAGTTCCTCAAAGGGAACCTCAACGTTGAGCTTGACCCGCGTGGGGGTGAGGTTCTCGACAGCGCTCTTCACGGTCTAAGTACTCCTGGGTTTGTGGGATGGGTTTCTGCAAACGCAATGTTTTTGTCCAGGCCGTGTGGTCCGGGCCGCAGAGTCGGGGTGACAGGATTTGAACCTGCGACTTCCTGCTCCCAAAGCAGGCGCTCTAGCCAAGCTGAGCTACACCCCGTTAGTGCACAGGCAAGTCTACGGTGATCCGCGCCGTGTTTGCACATTTGACACGTAGCCCATGGATTGGGTTTAGTTATATCCGGCTTGGACAGCCAGCCCGGAGTTTCCAACTGCTAATGTTGCAGATGGATCTTCCTTCGGGGACGTAGCTTAATGGTAAAGCCTCAGTCTTCCAAACTGATTACGCGGGTTCGATTCCCGTCGTCCCCTCCAGATCAAAAGGACCCCCAACCGGGGGTCCTTTTGCGTTAAGCCATAACCCCCGCTCCGTCCTGGGGCACTTCGGCGGCAGGATGGCATAAATTCCCGGCGGCGGCTGGAGTGTCCGTGTCAAAGTGCCCCGGAAGGGCGCCAGCAGGCCCTTGCTACTCCTGCTGGCAGTTGGGGCACCAGTAGAGGTTGCGTCCGGCCAGTTCGGCCATCAGCACGATGGTGCGGCATACCCGGCAGGGCAGGCCATGCCGCTTGTACACGAAATGGGCGTCCTCGCGGGAGGGGAAACTGCTGCTCCTGGCCGGGACCGGCAAACCGGCCGCGGCCGCTTTGGCGGCCGTCGTTCCATCGAGGGTCCAGTACTTTGGCGGCGTGGTGATGATGCGGCCGTCGGCCACGCCGTCGTTCATGAGGGCGACGACGTCGCGCCACAGCTTGCGCGCGGCGGTGTCCGTCACGGCGGAGCCTGGCAGCCAGGGGTGCACGCGCAGGCGGAACAGAACCTCGGCCCGGTAGACATTGCCAATGCCGGCAATGATTTTCTGGTCCATCAGCAGCGCAGCCACGGGTGTCTTGCTGCGCTGCAGGTTGGCAGCGAACCGTCCGGCGTCGCCGCGGCGGTTGCGGAGTGGGTCCGGCCCCAGCCTGGCCAGCACCGCCTCTGCTTCACCAGCGGTGATGGTTTCACAGGTTGTTGCGCCGCGCAGGTCCGCCCAGCCGTGGCTGCTGGCGAGCCGGACCCGCACCGCACCCACCGGGGCGGGCGGGCCGGCATAGGCGGCATCGGCGTCGTCATCCCCGTCCGAAAAGGCTTCCTGCTCCCCCACCCTGCGGGGCGCTCCAATGCTGGAGGCCCCGGTGAAGGTACGGTCGCCGCCGAAGCTCCAGGCCCCGTACAGGCCAAGGTGGACGTGCAGCACCAGGGAGTTGTCGAAGTGCAGGAACAGGTGCTTCCCGTGGGCTTCGGCCGTGAGCAGCGTATGCCCGTCCAGGAGCGCCGCTCCCCCGCTGAACCTGCCCTGCGGGCTGGAGACGGCAAGCTGCTGGCCCGCGAAAACGTCGCCGAACTGGCGGGCCAGACGCCGTACGGAATGCCCCTCCGGCACTACTCGATGACCTCGCCGGTGGCCTCGTAGGCAGCGATCTTGCCGATCCGGCGGACGTGCCGTTCGTCGTTGCTGAAAGGCTCGGACAGGAAGGCGTCGATGAGCTCCGTGGCTTCCTCCACCGTGTGCTGGCGGCCGCCCACGGCTACCACGTTGGCGTCGTTGTGCTCGCGGGCCAGGGTGGCCGTGGAGTGGTTCCAGGCCAGGGCTGCGCGGACGCCCTTGACCTTGTTGGCTGCGATCTGTTCGCCGTTGCCGGATCCGCCCAGCACGATGCCGAGGGCGTGGACACCTGCCTGCTGGTCCGCTACTACCGCGAGGGCCGCGTTGATGCAGAAGGACGGGTAGTCGTCCTGTGCGTCGTAGACCTTTGGCCCGTGGTCCACCACTTCGTAGCCCTTGGCGGTCAGGTGGGAAACCAGGTGGGCACTGAGCTCCATACCCGCGTGGTCGGTGGCGATGTGGACCCGCGGGAAGGCAGGGGTAGAGGTCACGAGCAGAATCCGTTCAGTTGGCGGCGCTGGCGGCCGGGCCGGGAGGCATCGGCCGGTGGAATGACACGGACAAGGATACTAGGACTCCGCAGGGCCGGGCTGCTGGGGTCCGCCGCCCCTGCGCGCCCTGGCGGCCACCCGGGTCAGGACCTCTGCGAGCCGGGCCGCGGAAGCCTGGCTGCCGCTGCTGACGGCGAGGCGCTGGCCGTCTGCCTTGCGCACTACGACGGCGGGTCCGCTGCTGACCAGCATCGCGGCGGTTTCGCCGTGCTTCCGGTAGCCCCACCCGCCATAGTCAGCCGCCCGGACATCCGCCGCGCTGGCGGCAGTTATGGCGCCTGCCGGGATGTCCATCACCGGCACAACGCCGGCCAGCAAGACTTTCAGGCCGCCGCGGTCCGCCTTGACCCGGGCAAACAGGAACGCTGCCCCGAAGAAGGCCAGGACCACGAGCAGGACCCCAAGCCACGGCACGGCGATGGCGATCAGCGCCGCCGGGAACAGCGAGGCGATGCCGATCATGACGAAGACGGAGCTCCTGGCATGCACCCACAGGCGCATGCTGTCCCGGGTCAGGTCCGGGTCGAGCTCCGTGGCGATGGCGGCCTGGAGCGCCCGGTCGTCGTCCGGGGACCATTGCTGGTCCGCCTTGTAGACGAAGCCCATGATCACGCCGAGGGACACCGCGGCGCCGCTGCCGAGGGCAAGGACGGTCAGGTCCACCCGCGATTCGCGGGCGTCCGCCAGGCCGGCCTGGCCAACCAGGCCGGCAGCGAGGGCACTGGTGATGAACAGCGTAAGGAAAAGCCCGGCGCCCATCATGATCCGCCGCATCACCACCGGGCGCCCCAGCGGCACGGCCTGGCAGAGCACGAGCCAGCCGAACACCACGATCATCAGGGCGCCAGCACCAACGTAGGCGCCAAACGGGGCGAAGGCCGCACCGCCGTCGTCCGTCCAGCGGATGGCGAGCGGCTCGGGAAGGTCACGCCGCAGCAGTAACGCGCAGAGAATGAACGCACCGGCCAGGACAACCGGAAACCCGACGGCAAAGCGAAGGGCCTTGGCATCCACCGAATCCAGGAACTTTCCCATGCCTTAACGCTACTCCGCACCGGCCGCCGCCGTGCCTGCGCAGCACGCGGGTGTGACCCGGGCAACGTACCGGGCCGGGCAATGCAAGAATGATCAGTGCCGGAGCTGGGTACCCCCACCTCCGCAGCCGCAACTTCTCTGGAGGTCCACTTGCCAGGCATGAACCTGACCCGCGCCGAAGCCCGTGAGCGCGCTGATCTGATCACGGTCGACTCCTATGACATCCACCTGGACCTGACCAAGGGCGGGGAGGTCTTCGGCAGCACCACCACCGTCAAGTTCTCCGCAAGGCCGGGATCATCCACGTTCATCGACGCCGTGACGCGCACCGTGCACAGTGTCACCCTGAACGGGCACGCCCTCGACCCCGCCGCCGTGGCCGACGGGGTGCGAATCCAGCTGCCGGACCTCCAGGAGCATAACGAGCTCACGGTCGTGGCCGATGCGCCCTACATGAACACCGGCGAGGGCCTGCACCGGTTCGTGGATCCCGTGGACGGCGAGGTCTACCTGTATACCCAGTTCGAGGTTCCCGATTCCCGCAGGATGTTCGCCGTCTTTGAGCAGCCGGACCTGAAGGCAACCTTTGCGTTCACCGTCACGGCGCCGTCGCACTGGGACGTCATCTCCAACTCCCCTACTCCCCAGCCGTCCCCCGCAGCGCCCGGCGACGGCGGTGGGGCCCGCTCGGTCTGGACGTTCGCCCCCACGCCCCGGCTGTCCTCCTACGTCACAGCCTTGATCGCCGGCCCCTACCAGTCGGTCCGCAGCGAAGTATCCAGTTCCGACGGCCGGGTCATCCCGCTGGGCGTCTTTGCCCGGAAGTCGCTCATGCAGTACCTGGATGCGGACAACATCTTCGAGCTGACCCGGCAGGGATTTGCATTCTTCGAAGAACAATTCGGCTGCCCCTACCCCTTCGAAAAGTACGACCAGCTGTTCGTGCCTGAATTCAACGCCGGGGCCATGGAGAACGCCGGTGCCGTGACCATCCTGGAGGGCTACGTCTTCCGCAGCAAGGTCACCGAGGCGCAGGTTGAGCGCCGCGCCATTACCGTCCTGCACGAGCTGGCCCACATGTGGTTCGGCGACCTGGTGACCATGCGGTGGTGGAACGACCTGTGGCTCAACGAATCCTTCGCGGAGTACATGTCACACCTCGCCGCGGTGGAAGCCACCTCCTTCACGAGCGCCTGGACCACGTTCGCCTCGGTGGAGAAATCCTGGGCGTACCGGCAGGACCAGCTGCCCACCACCCACCCGATCTTTGCCGAGATCAACGACCTGCAGGACGTCGAGGTGAACTTCGACGGCATCACCTACGCCAAGGGCGCGTCCGTCCTCCGCCAGCTGGTGGCCTGGGTGGGACCGGAGCAGTTCATGGCGGGCGTGCGGGAGTACTTCGCCAAGCATTCCTGGCAGAACACCGAGCTCAGCGACCTGATGGTGGAGCTGGAGAAGGCCAGCGGCCGCGACCTGGACGACTGGGGGCGGCAATGGCTGGAAACCGCCGGCGTGAACACCCTCCGGCCGGAACTGCAAACGGACCCCGACGGCACCCTGCGGTCCTTCGCAATCGTGCAGTCCGCAGTGGAGGAATGGCCCACCATCCGTCCCCACCGGCTCGCCGTGGGCCTCTACAACCTGAACGGCGCCGGAAAGCTTGAGCGGGTGCACCGCGAGGAGCTTGACGTCGACGGCGAACGCACGGAAGTCCCCGGCCTGGTGGGCCTGGCCCAGCCGGACCTGATCCTGGTCAACGACGACGACCTCGCCTACGCCAAGGTGCGGCTGGACCCGAAGTCCCTCGCCACGGCGACAGCGCATCTGAAGGACTTCGCCGCAAGCCTGCCGCGGACCCTGGTCTGGAATTCCGCGTGGGACGCAGCCCGCGACGGCGAAACCCCGGCGCGCAAGTACGTGGAGCTGATCCTGGCCAACGTGGCGGCCGAGTCCGATTCCTCGGTGATCCTGGTGCAGCTCCGCCAACTGGCCACCACCCTGAACTTCTATGTTGCGGAGGAACACCGGGAGGCAGCCACCGTGGCAGCGGCCGACCGGCTGTGGGGGCTGGCGTCCGAGGTCCCCGGCGGTTCCGACGCGCAGCTGCAGTTCGTGAAGTCCTTTGCACTGCTCACCAGCAGCGAAGGGCAGCTGGACAAGGTGGCCGGGCTGCTGGACGGCACGGTGGTACTGGAGGGACTGGCCGTGGACCAGGACCTGCGCTGGGAGCTGGTGGCTTCACTGGTGGCCGGCGGCCGGATGGGGCAGGACGGGATCGACGCCGAACTGCAGCGCGACAACACATCCAGTGGGCAGAACGCCGCAGCCCTGGCCAAGGCGGCCATACCCACCCCAGAAGCGAAGGCGGCGGCGTGGGAGTCGATCGTGGTCAAGGGCGAACTTTCCAACGCGCTGCAGGGGTCTGCGGTGACCGGCTTCATGCGCGTCCATGACCGGGCGCTTCTGGAACCGTACGCCGAGAAGTACTTCGAGGCAGTGCCGGGCATCGTCGAGAGCCGGACGCACGCACTGGCCCAGCAGATCGTCGTCGGACTCTATCCGGCGCTGCTGACCAGGCAGGCCACCATCGACCGCACGGACGGCTTCCTCGCAGCCCTGCCGCCCGGAAGCGCGGCGCTGCGGCGGATGATGCTGGAAAACCGCGACGGCGTCGCGCGCGCCCTTCGAGCCAGGGCCGCGGATGTGTAGCAGCACAGCGGTCGGAGGTGAATGATGGGCCTTTCCGAACACCACTACGAACTGGCGGTGCAATGGACCGGCAACCTGGGCGACGGGACAACGTCCTACCGCGGATATTCGCGGGACCACGACATCGTCATCCCCGGGCTGCCTGTCCTCAAGGGTTCCGCCGACCCCACGTTCCACGGTGACCGGGAACGGTACAACCCCGAACAGCTGCTCCTTGCCGCGCTGGCGCAGTGCCATATGCTTTCCTACCTGCATGTGGCCGTCAAGCACGGCGTGGTGGTGACGGACTACCGCGACGAGGCGACGGGAATGCTGCGGCTGAACCGGGACGGCAGCGGCCAGTTCGAACGGGTGACACTGCGCCCCCGGGTCACGCTTGCCGACGGCGGCCAGGCGGAGCTGGCTGCCCGGCTCCACCATGAGGCCAACCAGGTGTGCTTCATTGCCCGGAGCGTGAACTTCCCCGTGGAGCACGAACCGGTCACGCTGGCCGGCTAGCCTGGAAGGCTGCCCAGCAGGCGGGCCTCGGTAGCCGGTGCAAGTCCGGCTTTGCGTGGCCGGTCCAGGCCCCGGCTGCGTTCATCGAGCAGCGTGTCCTCAAGGGTTTCCCGCCAAGGCCGCAGGACCAGTCCTGCGGCCTTGGCGGCCTGGTTGCTGCGGGCCATGAAGCCGTCATGGCCGGGCGGGAGCCAGAGCGGCAGCGAGTCCGGGCCGGACCAGTACTCCACGCCCTGCTGCGCCAGCCACTCTCCGCCGGCCCTGGCGACGTGCCCACGGTGGCCGGCAGCTTCCCGCGCTGCCTCGAGGTACCCGTCGAACGGCACCGTGTCCCCCACGGCGTTCAATGCACCGGTAATGCCGTGTTCTGCGGCCAGCAGAATCCAGCCGGCGAGATCGCGGACGTCGATGACCTGGGTGGGGTGCCCGCCGATGTCCGGGACGAGGACCGGCGTGTTGTCCCTGGCGAAGCGCGCCGGCCAATAGCCGTAGCGGTCCGAGCCGTCGCCGGGGCCGCCGATCAGGCCGGCACGGCAGAGGTGGGCCCTGCCGCCGGCGGCGGCAAGGGTGGCCTCCTCGATGGCCACCTTCGATTCGCCGTAGTTTTCAGCAGTGGGCTCCACCCCGGGATCCAGCGCCGGCAGGAGTGCCGCATCCTCCGTTGCCCCGGGTACCGAGTGGTCTGCATAGGCGGAGCAGCTGGAGACAAAGGTCCAGTGGGCTGCCCGGTCCGCGAGGCACGCCAGCGCGTCCCGGGCGAAGGCCGGGTTCCGTGCGACGTCGATGACGGCGTCCCAATCCCCCGACACGCCGTCGTAGGCTTTCGCGCCCAGTGAACGGTCCGTCCTGATCCATTCGGCACCCCGCGGCGGCGCACCCGCCGCTCCCCGCGCCAGGCAGGCAACCCGGTGGCCTGCGGCGACAGCCTGGCGGACGATTTCTGCTGACAGGAAGGCGGTCCCGCCGAGGACAAGGATGCGCATTGCTCCACGCTACGGGGCTAGGGTTAAAGGAGAACAGAGCTACGCTTCAAGGAGTTTTTTCCCCCTATGGTCAGTATGTTGTCAGTCCTGCCGTCCGCTGCGTCCGATCCGGGCGGCATCAGTGTCGCTGGGATCGTGATCAGCCTCGGCGTGGGCGTTGCCGTCTGGCTGGTGGCAACATTCGTTATTTCCCGCATCACCGGGCGGGTGGCGTCCGGAAGCAACTTCTTCAAGAACCGCAAGTTCAAGTGGGTGGCCCCCGCGCTGCGGGCGCTGGACCATGAACGGCGCGTGCAGCGCGCCGAGACCATCGGTTCCCTGCTCAACAGCGTGGTGGGCGTGCTGGTGGTGGTCATCACGGGCATGTACGTACTGCAGAACCTGGACATCAACATCGCCCCGCTGCTCACCAGCGTGGGCATCCTGGGTGTGGCCATCGGCTTCGGCGCCCAGCAGCTGATCCGCGACTTCCTGGCGGGCATCTTCATCACCATCGAGGACCAGTACGGGATCGGCGACGTCATCGAGACCAGCGAGGTGGTGGGCGTGGTTGAGTCGATGGGCCTGCGCATCACGCGCGTCCGGTCCGACGACGGCGCCATCTGGTACCTGCGCAACGGTGAAATCCTGCGGGTGGGCAACCGGTCGCAGGGTACCTACGTCCCGCTGCATGAGGGGCCGGACGGCACCACCGACCAGGGTTCGGACCATGGAGCCGAGAACACGAAGACCAACCAGAAAGCCGGAGAATAGCCATGACGATTCCTGTTGAGCCCCAGCGGCCGCGCCAGCTGATGCAGAACGATCCCTTCAGCCAGCCCGGCTACACGGACAACTTCTATGACGCCGTGGGCGGACACGACACCTTCGTCAAGCTCATCGACGTCTTCTACGACGGCGTCGCGACCGATCCGCTGCTGCGCCCGATGTACCCGGAAGAGGACCTGGGGCCGGCAAAGCGCCGGTTCCTGATGTTCCTGGAGCAGTACTGGGGAGGTCCCACCACCTACGGGGAGGAGCGCGGCCACCCCCGCCTCCGGATGCGCCACATGCCGTTCAAGGTAACGCCCGAGGCCAAGGACCGCTGGCTGTTCCACATGCGCAAGGCCGTGGATGCCCTGGAGCTGCCGCCCCTTTATGAAGGCACCCTGTGGGACTACATGGAGCGCGCTGCGCTGTCCATGATCAACAGCCCCTCCGGCCAGTAGGCGGTTCCGGCCGCACCTGCCGCTACAGCAGGCCGCTTCCGGTCCGGGCAAGGACGTGTCCGCGGCTGCCCGAGAGCCGGAACCACCGGCCGGCGCGGTACAGCTTCTGGTCGCCGTCCGCGAGGAAACCCAGGGCGAGGGCTGCGAAGGCGGCCCCCGCCGGCAGCCCGGACTCGTCCAGCTCCCTGCCCCAGACGGCGGCCCTCGCGTTGTTCACGATCATCGCGCCCGGCTTGTCCGGCACGATCCCGGCCACCTCGGTGATCCCCGCCTCGGCTGCTTCCCGCAGGGATACATCGCTCAGCGAGCCCAGCAACTCCCAGCCGCCGCGGGGCGCGCCCACGCCCGTCCAGGACTCGGTGACGGTGGTGGGCGGTACCGGCAGCTCGACGTCGTCCTCCCCGGCCCTGGCCAGGCGGTCCAGCACAGCCGACAACATCACCGTAACGTCCGTTTCCGACGGCGCTGCCAGCGCCATGGTGCGCAGCCCCAGGATGGTGGGGGTGGATTCACCCAGCAGGCGGGGCCGCAGCACGCACACGTACGCAGCGAGGACGGTGCCCGCGGCCTGCAGCCGGATGGCGCCGTCGTCGATCGCTTTGGCGCGTGTGGCGTAGGTCTTCAGGTCGGCAAGATCGCGGGGATCAGCGAAGCGGAAGGACGAGGTGAGGAGATCAGACACACCAAGAACACTACCGGCTGGGCCGCGGTTGAGCAGTGCCGGGGCGCCGTCTAGAGTCAAACCATGACTGAAGCCGAAGCCGGACTCCTGGCGCCGCCGAACGGTGACCCTACGTTGTCGCTGATCAAACTGCTTGACCTTGGCCAGCTGGAGGGCGCCCGGACGGACGAGGACATCTTCCTTGGGCCGTCGCAGCAGCAGCCCCACCACCGCGTGTTCGGAGGCCAGGTCCTGGCACAGTCACTGATCGCATCCATCCGCACGGTGGACCCGGAGCGGTTTGTCCATTCCATGCACGGGTACTTCCTGCGGCCCGGCGATGCCAACAAGCCCATCACGTTCGGGGTGCAGCGCCTCCGGGACGGCCGTTCCTTCTCCGCGCGCCGGGTCCACGCCTACCAGGACGGAGTGCCCATCCTGTCGATGATCGCGTCCTTCCAGGGCGATGACGAGGGCGTCGAGCACGAGTCGGTTATGCCCGCCGGGATCCCGGACCCCGAGTCCCTGCCCTCCACCGCTGACCTGCTGGGCAAGTTCGACAACCCTGTGGCGCGGCACTACGCCTATGAACGGCCCTTCGATATCCGGCACGTGGATCCGCCGCTGTACATCTCCGCCAAAGGCAACCGGGAAGCCCGCAACGCCGTATGGATGAAGACATTCGGGCCCATGCCGGACAACGCCAACCTGCACAGGGCGGCCCTCGCCTACGCCAGCGACTACACGCTCCTCGAGTCCATCCTGCGCCGGCACGGCCTGAGCTGGATGACGCCGGGAATGAACGTCGCCAGCCTTGACCACGCGATGTGGTGGCACCGGCCCGCCCGCGTTGATGAATGGCTGCTCTACGTCCAGGAGTCACCCAGTGCGCAGGGCGCCCGCGGGCTGGCCACCGGCAAGATCTTCAACCAGGCCGGGCAGCACGTGGCCTCGGTAGCGCAGGAGGGCATGGTCCGGGTTCCCACGGATGTGAAGAGCAAGGTGGTGGGGGCTTTCCAGTCCAAGGTCCTGGAGCACCAGATCCGCAAAGCCGGCCGGGACTAGCAGGCGCGACGATACGCAGGAGGCCGGCATCCCAACGGATGCCGGCCTCCTTTGCGCCTGACTCTTAGTCGCGGGTCAGGCGGCGGTGGGTCACTCGGTGCGGCTTGGCGGCATCGGGGCCCAGGCGTTCCACCTTGTTCTCCTCGTAGGATTCGAAGTTGCCCTCGAACCAGTACCACTTGGAGGGGTTTTCGTCGTCACCTTCGTAGGCCAGGATGTGCGTGGCCACCCGGTCCAGGAACCAGCGGTCGTGGGACACGACGACGGCGCAGCCCGGGAACTCGAGCAGCGCGTTCTCCAGGCTGCTGAGGGTTTCGACGTCGAGGTCGTTGGTGGGCTCGTCGAGGAGCAGCAGGTTACCGCCCTGCTTGAGGGTCAGCGCGAGGTTCAACCGGTTGCGCTCACCGCCGGAGAGCACGCCTGCCTTCTTCTGCTGGTCCGGGCCCTTGAAGCCGAAAGCGGCCACGTAGGCGCGGGACGGCATTTCCACCTGGCCCACCTGGATGAAGTCGAGTCCGTCGGACACGACCTCCCACAGCGTCTTGTTGGGGTCAATGCCACCGCGGCTCTGGTCCGCGTAGGAGATCTTGACGGAGTCACCGATCTTGAGGTCGCCGCCGTCGAGCGGCTCCAGGCCCACGATGGTCTTGAACAGGGTGGTCTTGCCCACGCCGTTGGGTCCGATGACACCCACAATGCCGTTGCGCGGCAGGCTGAAGGACAGTCCGTCGATGAGCACCCGGTCCTCGAAGCCCTTCTGGAGGTTCTTGGCCTCCAGCACCAGGCCGCCCAGGCGGGGTCCCGGCGGAATCTGGATCTCTTCGAAGTCAAGCTTGCGGGTACGGTCGGCCTCGGCAGCCATTTCCTCGTAGCGGGCGAGGCGGGCCTTCGACTTGGTCTGGCGGCCCTTCGCGTTGGAGCGGACCCACTCGAGTTCCTCGGCCAGGCGCTTGGCCTGCTTGGCATCCTTCTTGCCCTGGATCTCCAGGCGGGCGCGCTTCTTCTCCAGGTACGTGGAGTAGTTGCCCTCGTAGGGGTACAGGTGGCCGCGGTCCACCTCGGCGATCCATTCCGCCACGTGGTCGAGGAAGTAACGGTCGTGGGTCACGGCCAGGACGGCGCCCGGGTAGTTGGACAGGTGCTGTTCGAGCCACAGCACGCTTTCGGCGTCCAGGTGGTTGGTGGGCTCGTCGAGGAGCAGCAGGTCCGGCTTCTGCAGGAGAAGCTTGCACAGGGCGACGCGGCGGCGCTCACCACCGGAGAGGTTGGTGACGTCAGCGTCGGCGGGCGGGCAGCGGAGGGCGTCCATGGCCTGTTCGAGCTGGGAATCCAGGTCCCAGGCGTCGGCGGCATCGATGGCCTCCTGGAGCTTGCCCATCTCCTCGAGGAGGGTGTCATAGTCAGCGTCCGGGCTGGCCATTTCCTCGGAGATCTCGTTGAAGCGCTGGATCTTGCCGTAGATCTCGCCCACGCCTTCCTGGACGTTGCCCAGGACGGTCTTCTCTTCGTTCAGCGGGGGTTCCTGCAACAGGATGCCCACAGTGTAGCCGGGGCTGAGCCGGGCCTCGCCGTTCGAGGGGGTGTCCAGTCCGGCCATGATCTTGAGGATGGTGGACTTACCGGCACCGTTCGGGCCTACAACGCCAATCTTGGCGCCAGGGAAGAACGACATGCTTACGTCGTCAAGAATGAGCTTTTCGCCAACGGCTTTTCGGGCCTTGGTCATTGTGTAGATAAATTCCGCCATGGTTCCAAATCTAGTGGGTTGGCGGGCTTAACTCATATTTGCGGCAGACTCAGGAGCCGACGAAGCACTTGCCGTTCGCCAGCACGGGCAGGACGGTGACCGTCACTGTCCCTTCCCTGACCTGGCCGATGACGCAGTCCTTGCCTTGCAGCACCGCCGCTTCGATGGCATCCGCCTCCAGGCCGGTGGGGGTACGGCTCTGGGAGACCTGAAGGACGGCGGGTGCGATACCGGCACCGGTCAGGGCGTCGGTCACCTGGGCGGTGGCCGGCTTGGGCGCCGCCGCCGCGAGCTGGGTCAGCACGGTGGTGACGGTCTGCTTGACTGTTTCGGTGGCCACAGCTTCGGGATTGGCTGTGGGCGTTGCCGAGGTGTCCGCGAGCGCCTGGCCGCCTGCTCCGCTGTCTCCGGCGGGAGCAGTTTGCACAGTTGACTCTTCATTGCCGGTGGCGGACCCGGCAGATTCAGTGGCGGAGCCCGGCGTGCAGGCAGACATCAGGACCAGGACCGCCGCACCTGCAACGATGCGAAGCGGCAGCGGGCTGAAGCGGAAGGAGGCTGAGGGAGCAGCTGGTGAGCCGCCGGCCCGGTTAATCTGCCGGTGGTCAGGGATAAGCCGCATGCTGTCATTCTGCCACGGGCGCCTGGCCGGGTTTGCAGCCTGGGCGGACAGGGCGCGGCCGGGGGGTGCCGGTACCCTGCCCGCCCAGGAACCTGGTGGGCGGGTTGATGGGATAGCTAGACTCCTGATTCGGCGAGCTCCCCCGTTTCCAGATTGAGTGGTACAAGGTTGCCGTCGCCGTCCTCCACGTAGGAGGCGGCAGGATCACCGCCATCCAAGTCTTCGTCCCCATCATCGGGTTCGTCGAGCGGGCCATCCGGGTCAATGCTGTATGCCGGCCCGGGAGGGTTCCCGTGCTCTACAAGCGAGAGCGCCGGCTTCGTGGAAGACCGGGTGAAGTTGGCCGTGCCCCACATGAGGTCATGGCCCACGGCATCGGCATCGATGGTGTGTGAATAGTAGACCCTGCCGTCCCTTTCCCAGCTGCGGATCTTGAGCTTTCCTACCACGATGACGGGCTGGCCCTTCCTGATGCTGCAGCCGATGCTGCCCGCAAGGTGCCGGTACCCCTGGACCAGGAACCAGTTCGTGTGGCTGTCAGACCAGACGCCGGTTTCCCTGTCACGCCGACGGGTGGTGGAAGCTATGCGGAAGGAGGCAGTGGCTGTTCCCCCCGGCGTGGTGCCGCTTGTGATCTCGGTGGCAACAAAGCCCCGGATCGTGATGGTGTCGCTCATCTCTTCGTCCTGTCGTCAGTGGTGGTGCCCTAGCAGGCAAGACCAGCTTGCCGCCGGCGCGAGGACAGGACGAGGGCAGGCAGCTCCTATGTGGACAACCCTGCCTTCGCGCCGGCTGTAGAGGGGAAGTCGGCCACGCCGGGACCGACAGGCGCCACGGGCAGTCCCGGCAATGTAAACTTTTCGAGGCGTCAGAGTTCAGCTCCGGACGCACCCGCCTCAGTAGCTCAGGGGATAGAGCAGCGGCCTTCTAATCCGCCGGTCGGGGGTTCGATTCCCTCCTGGGGCACGCCAGATGACGCCTTCGGTTCCCGGAACCGGGGGCGTCGTGCGTTAAGCAGCAAATCAGGATTGCAGCAGGTGCGGCGCCTCGATCAGTGAGCGGACAACGCTGCCGGCAGCGCCGAGGAGCGCCCCTGACTCCCCCACGACCGAAAGGGTCACCTGCTCCGGGGAAAACCTGCCGGGGGCGTACGTGCCGAGGCTTGCCAGCAGCGGTGCCCGCAGCCACGGATCGAGCAAGGCGAAGTGGCCGCCGAGCACCACGGAGCCGATGTTCACTACCCGGGTGGTCGAAGCCAGTGCCACACCGAGATACCGGCCTGCACGGTCCAGGGCCGTCGACGCCGCGGGTTCGTCCGCCTCCAGCGCCTGCACCAGCAGGGCCATCGACGCAGACCGCGTCCGGGTATCGGCTGCGATACCCGCGGCAGCAAGGATCGCGTCCTGGCCTGCCACCGTTTCCAGGCACCCGGTTCCCCCGCAGGAGCAGCGGGTGCCGTCGGGTTCCACCACCACGTGCCCCACTTCCCCGGCATGTCCCTCCGGGCCCGTGAACAGCTCGGAACCGATGACGAGCCCGCCACCGACACCAACTTCGCCGGAAACAAACAGGAAGTCGGAGCCGTCCTTTGGCCGGTGCCTTACCTCGGCCAGGGCTGCTGCGTTGGCTTCGTTGAAAAGCGCCACGCCAAGGGGCGCGTCCGGCAGCACCACGCCGGGGTCCAGGGACACATTCGTCCACCCAAGGTTTGGTGCGGTGAGGATGTGTGCCGCAGCAGGGTCCACGAGACCGGGCACCGCGAGCCCTCCACCCAGAACCTCCACCCCGCTCTTCGCCGCCGCCGCCCGAACCGTCCCGGCCAGGTCCGCCAGCGCTGCCAGCACAGGGCCTGTACCCGCGGACCGGTTGTCCTGCTCCCGCACTTCATGGACCAGGAGGTTTCCACTCAGGTCAACCAGCCCCGCCGCAATGTAGTCGACGTTGATCTCCATGCCCAGGACAGCGCGGGCGGGATTGAGTTCAAGGCCGACGCCGGGGCGTCCACGTCCTTGCTGGCTTTGCCCCGCTTCGTGGAGGAGCCCCGCGTCCAGCAGGTCCAGGACCAGGCTTGACACGGACGCCTTGGTCAACCCAGTGGCAGTGGCCAGTTGGGCACGGCTTGGCCGGACACCGGCCGGCGCCTTGGCAATGGCCCCCAGCACCAGCGCCGTATTGCTCCGGCGCACGTCTCCCATGCTGCCGGGCGCGCCAGCCCCGGTTGCAGGCAAAGCGGATGCCGTCGCCACGGAACCTCCTCGAAAATTTTCTCCGGCAGGGGGGCCGGACCTCTTGACCCCAGCCTACGGCGCTGCATATAGTTTAGGCAATGAACTAATTGCCGCGCTTCTGCGGCACGAGTGCAAGGACGGATCAATGCCCCTCTCCCCCACCCCCGCCGACAAGTTCACCTTTGGCCTCTGGACCGTTGGCTGGACGGGCGCCGACCCGTTCGGCGTCGCCACCCGCGCCGCCCTTGACCCGGTGGAAGCCGTCCACCGCCTCAGCGAGCTGGGCGCCTACGGCATCACCTTCCACGACAATGACCTGATCCCCTTCGAAGCCACCGCTTCGGAACGTGACCTGATCCTCAAGAACTTCCGGGCAGCCCTGGCAGAAACCGGCCTGAAGGTGCCCATGGTCACCACCAACCTGTTCAGCCACCCGGTTTTCAAGGACGGCGGCTTCACCTCCAACGACCGTTCCATCCGCCGCTTCGCCCTGTCCAAAGTCCTGCGCAACATCGACCTCGCCGCCGAATTCGGCGCCGAAACGTTCGTCATGTGGGGCGGCCGCGAGGGCAGCGAATATGACGGCTCCAAGGACCTTTCCGCCGCCCTGGACCGCATGAAGGAAGGCGTGGACACCGCCGCCGCCTACATCAAGGACAAGGGCTACAACCTGCGCATCGCGCTTGAGCCCAAGCCCAACGAGCCCCGCGGCGACATCTTCCTGCCCACCGTCGGGCACGGACTGGCGTTCATCGCCCAGCTCGAGCACGGCGACATCGTGGGCCTGAACCCCGAGACCGGGCACGAACAGATGGCCGGGCTGAACTTCACCCACGGCATCGCGCAGGCCCTCTGGGCCGGCAAGCTCTTCCACATCGACCTCAACGGCCAGCGCGGCATCAAGTACGACCAGGACCTTGTCTTCGGCCATGGCGACCTCACCAGCGCCTTCTTCACCGTGGACCTGCTCGAGAACGGCTTCCCCAACGGCGGACCCACGTACGACGGCCCGCGCCACTTCGACTACAAGCCGTCCCGCACTGACGGCTACGACGGCGTCTGGGAGTCAGCCAAGGCCAACATGGCCACGTACCTGCTCCTCAAGGAACGTGCCACCGCCTTCCGCGCAGACTCCGAGGTCCAGGAAGCCCTCGCGGCCTCCGGTGTCTTCGAACTCGGTGAGGCCACACTTGCCCAGGGCGAAACCGCCGCGGACCTGCTCAAGGACGCCGCCGCGTTCGAGGATTTCGACGCCGACAAGGCCGCCGAGCGTTCCTTCGCCTTCGTCCGGCTGAACCAGCTCGCCATCGAACACCTCCTGGGCTCCCGCTAGGCCATGGCCCTCGTAGCAGGCATCGACAGCTCCACCCAGTCCTGCAAGGTGGTGATCCGCGACGCGGACACCGGAGCGCTGGTACGGCAGGGACGTGCCGCCCATCCGGACGGCTCCGAAGTCCACCCGGAGCACTGGTGGACAGCACTCGAGGAAGCCATCGCCCGGGCGGGTGGGCTTGACGATGTTGCCGCGGTCTCCGTGGGAGGCCAGCAGCACGGCATGGTCTGCCTGGACAGCGGCGGGGAGGTGGTCCGCCCCGCCCTGCTCTGGAACGACACCCGCAGCGCAGGTGCCGCCGCTGACCTGATCAAGACGGCGGGCGACGGCGACACTGCCGCCGGCGCCCGCTACTGGGCAGAAACCACCGGCACGGTGCCGGTGGCCTCGCTGACCCTGACCAAGCTGCACTGGCTGGCGGAGAACGAACCGGAAAACGCCGCCAGGGTGGCCGCCGTCTGCCTTCCGCACGACTGGCTGTCCTGGCGGCTGATGGGCTACGGCCCCGGCAGCGGCGAGGAAGGGCTGAAGGCCCTGGCCACCGACCGTTCCGACGCCTCGGGAACGGGGTACTACTCGACGGCGGAGGGCCGCTACCTGCCGGAGGTCCTGGCAGCCTCGCTCGGCCGCGTGCCGGTGCTGCCCAGGGTGCTCGGCCCGCTCGAAGCGGC
>NZ_JBNHFD010000034.1:0-34488 GCF_059089865.1 Arthrobacter sp. Y3221157 | reverse complement strand
GCGCCCACAACGCGGGAGTCTGCCCGGACGGGCGCGATGACGGCGGCAAGGCCGCCGCCGGTACCGTCCGCGCCGGCCGGCAACACGGCGGTCCGGCCTCCTGCCAGGACGGGAGCAGCAAGTTCCATCAGCCGGGGCTTGAGTTCCTCGCCGGCTCCGTCCCAGGCAAGGACGCCGGACGTGTCCGTGATGGCCAGCGCGTCCGAGCCCAGCAGGGTGCGCAGCTGCCGGCTGGCTTTCGCCGCGCCGGCCGGATTCAGGCCGCGCCGCAGGTGCTGGCCCGCCTGGGACGCCGCGTGCAGCGTGTGGTAGGTGGCCCGTTCGGCATCCGTGCCAAGGTCTCGGAAGGAGCGGAGCACCTTGAGGCCCACGCCGACGACGACGGCGATGGCCAAGGCGATCACGGCCACGGCCGCAGCGGTCAGGAGGGGGGAGTCCGGCATGGAGCCCAGCGTAGCGGCGGGTGCCGTTTGCCGCAGCATCCCGACCGTTGAGCGACCACGGGCGCCCTTCCACTGGAATCCGGCGGCAGGCACCCGCACAGTGATTGGAGTCACACCCAAGGTGTGCCTGCGCAGGGCCGCCGGCCGGTGTGTCCCGGCAAGTCTCAACGAGGAGGAACGATGGGTCACGATGCCCATACTCCGGACGCAGCGGCGTCCGTGGACTTTGAACAGGTCCAGTCGACCGGGCAGTTCCAGGAACTGCGCAAGCGTCACCGCAGCTTTGTCTTCCCCATGGCAGTGGCCTTCCTGCTGTGGTACTTCGCCTACGTCCTGCTCGCCGACTACGCCGTGGGATTCATGTCCACCAAGGTCTGGGGCAACATCAACATCGGACTGATCCTCGGCCTGCTGCAGTTTGTCTCAACATTTGCAATCACCAGCTGGTACGTCAGTTACTCGAACCGGCGGCTGGACCCCATCGCCGCGGATATTCGGAATGAGATTGAAGGACATGAGTTTGATAAGGATGGCAATCGAGTGGGCGAGGTAAACAAGTGATCGGGATTCCCGCAGCGGTTGATGTCGCCGCCCTCAAGGACACCACCCTGCTGAACATGGGCGTCTTCGCACTGTTCGTGGCCGTTACCATGGTGATCGTCTTCCGGGCCAGCCGGAACAACAAGACCGCCGCGGACTACTACGCCGCCGGACGCTCCTTCACCGGGTCCCAGAATGGAACTGCCATCGCCGGGGACTACCTCTCTGCGGCGTCCTTCCTGGGCATCACCGGCGCCATCGCCATCAACGGATATGACGGGTTCATGTACTCCATCGGCTTCCTGGTGGCCTGGCTCGTGGCGCTGCTCCTGGTGGCTGAGCTGCTTCGCAACACCGGCAAGTTCACCATGGCGGACGTGCTGTCCTTCCGGCTCAAGCAGCGGCCCGTCCGGATTGCCGCCGCCATCTCCACCCTTGCCGTCTGCTTCTTCTACCTGCTCGCCCAGATGGCCGGCGCCGGCAGCCTCATCTCCCTGCTCCTGGGCATCAGCGACTGGGGTGGACAGGCCCTGGTGATCATCGTCGTCGGCGGCCTCATGATCATGTACGTCCTGATCGGCGGCATGAAGGGCACCACCTGGGTCCAGATCATCAAGGCAGTCCTGCTCATCGCCGGCGCGGCCGTCATGACGCTCTGGGTCCTGGCCATCTACGGCTTCAACCTCTCCAGCCTCCTGGGCGCCGCAGTGGAAACCGCCAACAACCCGGCGGTGCTGAACCCCGGCCTGCAGTACGGCAAGACCGAAACCTCCAAGCTGGACTTCATGTCCCTGGGCCTGGCCCTGGTCCTGGGCACGGCCGCCCTGCCCCACGTCCTGATGCGCTTCTACACGGTCCCCACCGCCAAGGAAGCCCGCAAGTCCGTGGTGTGGGCCATCTGGCTGATCGGCCTCTTCTACCTGTTCACCCTGGTGCTCGGTTACGGTGCAGCTGCCCTGGTGGGTCCCGAAACCATCAAGACCGCCCCGGGCGGCGTCAACTCCGCCGCCCCGCTGCTGGCGTTCTTCCTGGGCGGGCCGCTGCTGCTGGGCTTCATCTCGGCCGTGGCCTTCGCAACCATCCTGGCCGTGGTGGCGGGCCTGACCATTACCGCTGCGGCATCCTTCGCCCATGACATCTACGCCAGCGTCATTGCCAAGGGCAAGGCCGACGCCGACACCGAGGTGAAGGTTGCCCGCCGGACCGTGGTGGTCATCGGCGTCCTGGCCATCCTGGGCGGCATCCTCGCCAACGGGCAGAACGTTGCGTTCCTGGTGGCACTGGCGTTCGCCGTCGCGGCATCCGCCAACCTGCCCACCATCATCTACTCGCTGTTCTGGCGGAAGTTCACCACACAGGGTGCCATCTGGAGCATGTACGGCGGCCTGGGCGCGGCCATCGTGCTGATCATCTTCTCCCCGGTGGTCTCGGGCGGCGCAACGTCCATGATCAAGGACGCGAACTTTGCCTTCTTCCCGCTGAGCAACCCCGGCATCGTTTCCATCCCGCTGGCCTTCTTCCTGGGCTGGCTCGGCACGGTGCTGGACAAGAAGCGCGAGGACAGCGCCAAGCAGGCAGAGATGGAAGTCCGGTCCCTCACCGGGGTGGGCGCCGAAAAGGCCGTCAACCACTGACCATCCGCCCGCGGGTGGCCTGAAACCGCAGCCGCCCTGCAACGAAAAAAGCCTCCGTGCCGAATCATCGGCGCGGAGGCTTTTTCAGCGCTGGTGGTGTCCCACGGGCGGGGGATTGAGACCATGCTCGCCGTGGGGGACGGCGAACTGGCCTGCCGTTGAAGCGGCGAGTCCCGGCGTCGCGATTCCTGCCACCAGCACCGCACCGCCGAAGGCTGCCAGCAGCAGCCGGCCGGGATACGCGGCGGACGTCCCGGATGCGGAGGATGGGCTCCGGTGCCGGCCCAGCCACGCCACGGCCCCGATGATCATCAGCGTCAGCAGCAGGGCAGCCAGGTGGCTCAGGTTGAGCCCCCCGCCGGCCGGTGCGCTGAACAGTGCGGCGGCCGCATGGACGGCGGCGGCTGCCAGCAGGATGCCCCGGGCCGTCCGGCTGCCCGGAAAGCTTCCCCGGGCCAAGTGGATCACCGCGCCCGCCAGGAGCCCGGCACCCCAGAGCCCGGTGAGTCCGCCCGCGGCGAACTCCGCCGGCCCTGCGGTACCCGCTGTCCCGGCGAAGAGGCTTGAGGAAATGGCCAGGTTGACGGTGCCGGCACCGAAGCCCGCGAAACCGGCGAAGAGCCGGACAGCGGCAGGTACCGGAGCGTCAGGGGCTTCCGGCGCTTCTCCCGGCTCCAGCGTACGGGCGGCTGCGCTCCGGTTCATCGTGCCCTAGGCCCGGACGGTTGCCGGGGACTTGTCCAGCGAGAGGCCCACACCCAGCAGCAGTACAGCGCTGGCGAGGTGCAGCACGTTGTCAGCGCCGTTCAGGGCGATGATGTTCAGCGGGGAGTTCAGCAGGAACAGGCCAAGAACGCCGACCAGCAGGTAGACGGCGCCAACGGTGGCGTTCACGGAACGGGCCATCGCGGTGCCCCTCAGCCCGGCGAAAAGCAGCGCGGCACCGATGGCGAGGTGGATGACGTTGTGCAGCGGGTTGACTTCGAAAATGATGAGGTTGGCACCCTCGGTGGCGGCGAAGCCGACGCCGGACGTGACGGCGAAGCCGAGGAGGCCCACCAGCAGGTATACGGCTCCGAAGACGGTGGCGACGAGGCGGTTGGGTGAAGTGCGCATGGCCCGAATCCTTCCGGTAGGGCGGGGGAGGTGTTCCCCGCCGGACTGCGGGTCCCCGGCCGGGACCCTCGGAAGCGATTCGGACCATGCGGAAGTGCGGATGGGTAAATGGTCAGCAAACTTCCTAATGCGGATTCCGGCTACGGCGCCGGCCTGAGCTTGATATTGGTCATCTTCAGTTGGTCCGTGCCCTCGAACCGGTATGCCAGGTCCACGTTCTTGCCCTCGCAGGTGATCAGGCCCACGATATCGGCAGACTTGACGCCGTTCTCCGTGGCCACCTGGAGGCCGTTGTACTCCGGCTCGCAGGTATCGTCCATGTTGAGGCTGGCGATGCCGGACATGAACGACTCCTTGGACAGCTGCTCCTGCAGCGCGGGGTCAAGGTAGTCATCGTAGGCTTTGGAGCTCTCCCCGGCGATGACCAGCTGGGTGAAGCCGTCCGCAAGGCCCTTGGCCTGGTTTGTTGCGCTGCCCGCCACATTGACCAGGATGACGATGCCCAGGCCCACCAGCAGCAGGACGCCGCCAATGGCTGTCAGGACCACCCACAGCTTGGGGCGCCTCCTCGCCGGCGGCTCCTCGCCGGGAAGGCCGAACGGGCCTGCGGCCGCGTACTGGCCCGGCTGCTGAGGGAGTTGCTGCTGGCCCGGGCCGGGGCGGCCCGGCTGGTACGGTTCCTGGGGACTGCTCAAGGTGGAGCCTTTCCAAAAATGGTGCTGGGGTGCAGAGGTCCGGTTCGGGTCCCCGGCGAATTTCTGGGACAAGCCTATAACCCGGGCGCCCAGGCCTACTTGCCGGCCGGGTTTCGCCGTCGTAAAACGCTCTCTCACTTGCGGCGCTGTTCCGCAAAACGCCCGCTCACTTTTGGCGCCCCTTCCGCCAACGCCCTCTCACTGACGGCGGGCGAAGCCGCTTCATCCCTGCGGCAGCCGTCCTCAGCCGCGCGCTGATCCGCGTTCCAGCAGGGGCTGCACCCGGAACGGGATGAGCTCACCCATCGCAAGGGCAGTGTCAGCCCGCTCCACGCCGTCGCAGGCCAGGATCTTGCCGTTGATCCGAAAGAGATCCTCGGCGTCCACTGCCACCACGCGCAGGAGCAGGTCTGCGGATCCGGTGAGGCCGTAGCCTTCCAGGATCTCGGGAATCTCTGCCAGCTGCCCCGCCAGCTGCGTGAGCTTCTGCTGCTGGACGTGCACCGAGATGAAGGCCATCAGGGGGTATCCCAGCGAAGCCGGATTGATGCGCCGCTCGAAGGACAGGAAGGCGTGCTTCTTTTCCAGCTGCGCCAACCTCGCCTGCACGGTGTTCCGGGAGAGGCCCAGCTGCTGGGCAAGCGCCACCACCGTTTTCCGCGGATCCTCCGCGAGGGCCGATAACAGCCGGGTATCAGTGCCATCCAAAGCTTGCATAATGCGCAAAGCTAGCACGGTCCCGAAGCCCCGCACAGAGCATTTTGCTCAAGGATCTGCGCGGCAGTTGTACCCCTTGAGCATTGTGAGTAGGGTCACAATTATCCGGGGCAACGGCGCCCGGGAGGCCGGCAGGGCGGGAGCCACAAGTTCCAAAGCTGCTGGTCAACGACGTGAGAAGGTTGCGGGCTATCGTGTCTACAGACGGAACGGGCCAGGGCGGAGCATCCGCCCCCACCAGCGCCCAGGGCACCTCCGGACCGGCCTCCAGGCTGGTCCAGCTGATAACTCCTGCAGGGGAGCGGGTCAGCCATCCCGAGTTCGATTTCTGGGTCCGGGACATCACCGATGAGCAGCTCTGCTCGCTGTATGAGGACATCAGCGTCGTCCGGCGCATCGACCTCGAAGCCACGGCGCTGCAGCGGCAGGGCGAGCTGGGGCTGTGGCCGCCGCTGCTGGGCCAGGAGGCGGCGCAAATCGGGTCTGCGCGGTCCCTCCGCAGCGACGACTTCGTGTTCTCCAGTTACC
This sequence comes from Arthrobacter sp. Y3221157, assembly GCF_059089865.1. Taxonomy (NCBI): domain Bacteria; kingdom Bacillati; phylum Actinomycetota; class Actinomycetes; order Micrococcales; family Micrococcaceae; genus Arthrobacter; species Arthrobacter sp. Y3221157. Next base: position 28,815 of record NZ_JBNHFD010000034.1, on the reverse strand, counting down.
GGGAAAACGGGGTGGCCTACTGCCGGGGCGTTGGCCTGGCGGACCTGCTCCGGGTGTGGCGCGGCAATGCGCCCTCCGGCTGGGACCCGTACACCGTTAACATGGCCACGCCCCAGATCATCATCGGCGCCCAGACACTGCACGCCACCGGCTACGCCATCGGCATCCAGAACGACGGCGCAGATTCGGTGGCCATCACCTACTTTGGCGACGGTGCCACCAGCGAAGGCGACGTCAACGAGGCCATGGTGTTCGCTGCCAGTTTCCAGGTCCCCGTGGTGTTCTTCTGCACCAACAACCATTGGGCCATCTCTGAACCTGTCAGGCTCCAGTCCCATATCCAGCTCGCGGACCGCGCGGCGGGCTTCGGGATTCCCAGCCTGCGCGTGGACGGCAACGACGTCCTGGCCGTGATGGCTGCTACCCGCGTCGCGCTGGACCGGGCACGGCGGGGAGGTGGTCCCACCTTCGTCGAAGCCGTCAGCTACCGGATGGGACCGCACACCACCGCCGACGACCCCACACGCTACCGGGACCCCAACGAGCTCGAGGACTGGGCCGCCAAGGACCCCATCAGCCGGATGGCGGCGCTCCTGGACCGGAAGGGCCTGCTCACCGAAGATTTGCAGCAACAGGTCAAGGACAAGGCCGACGCCGTTGCCCGCGAGATGCGCGACGGGTGCACCCAGATGCCCGATCCGGAGCCGCTGGACGTCTTCAAGCATGTGTACAGCACCCCCAACTCCTGGCTGGACCGGCAGCAGGACCACTACTCCCGTTACCTGGCCTCCTTCGGCGATCCCGATACGGCCACTCTTGAAGAAGGTGCACGCTGATGACCCAGATGACCTTTGCCCGCGCCATCAACGCGGGCCTGCGGAAGTCCCTTGAGAACGATCCGAAGGTTGTCCTCCTGGGTGAGGACATCGGCACCCTCGGCGGCGTGTTCCGGGTGACCGACGGGCTGCAGAAGGACTTCGGGAAGCACCGGGTGGTGGACACGCCGCTCGCAGAATCCGCCATCGTGGGCACCGCCGTCGGGCTCGCCTACCGGGGCTACCGGCCCGTGGTGGAAATCCAGTTCGACGGGTTCGTCTACCCGGCCTTCGACCAGATCGTCAGCCAGGTGGCCAAGCTGCACTACCGGACGCGCGGAGCAGTGAAGATGCCCATCACCATCCGGATCCCGTTCGGCGGCGGCATCGGCTCGCCCGAACACCACTCCGAATCCCCGGAGGCCTACTTCACGCATACCGCCGGCCTCCGGGTGGTCTCGGTGGCGAACCCGCAGGACGCCTACACCGTCATCCAGCAGGCCATCTCCTGCGATGATCCCGTCCTCTTCTTTGAGCCCAAGCGGCGCTACCACGATAAAGCCGACGTGGACGAGTCGGCCGGTGGCGGCTCGGCCCTGCCCATGGACCAGGCGAGGGTCCTCACGGAGGGCTCGGACGTCACGCTGGTTGCCTACGGTCCGCTGGTTAAGACGGCGCTGGACGCCGCAACCGCTGCCGCTGACGAGGGCATTTCCATCCAGGTGATCGACCTGCGCTCGCTGGCGCCGGTGGACTACGAAACGATTGTGGCGTCGGTCCGGCGGACCGGGCGGCTGGTGGTCACCCATGAAGCCGGCGAGTCTGGCGGGCTGGGTGCCGAAGTAGCCGCGAGCATTACCGAACGCTGCTTCTATCATCTTGAGGCGGCGCCGGTGCGGGTCACCGGCTTCGACATCCCGTACCCCTCCTCGAAGCTTGAGATGCACCACCTGCCCGGCCTGGACCGCATCCTGGACGGCGTGGACCGCGCGCTGGGCCGCCCCAACTCCCTCAGCGGGCTGGAAGGATGAGCGGCACCATGATCAAGGAATTCCGGCTCCCGGACCTCGGCGAGGGACTCACCGAGTCAGAAATCCTCAGCTGGAAGGTGGACGTGGGTGACACGGTCAGCTTGAACCAGGTGATTGCCGAAGTGGAAACGGCCAAGGCGGTGGTGGAGCTGCCGTCACCGTTCGCCGGCGTCATCAAGGAACTGCACGAACAGCCGGGCACCATCGTGGAGGTGGGCAAGCCCATCGTGTCCTTCGAAGTGGCGGACGACGCCGGGACCCCGGCTTCACTGCCTGCAGCCGCTTCCGCAGAGGGAGGGGAAGCGGCGGTTGAGACTCCCAAAAGGCAACCGAACCTGGTGGGGTACGGTGCCGTCGTCGAAAGCTCGGGACGCCCGGTCCGCCGCCCCCGGAACCTTCAGGCACACGGGACCGCGCAGCCAGCATCCCGGATGGCAGAGCCCGAAGCCCCGATAGTTGAGCCAGCCGAACCCGGGGCGGCGAAAACCGTACCCGCGGAAAGTGTGCATGCCGGAACCGGAGCCGCGGTGCCGGAGCCCGGGCACCAGGGCGAGCGGCCCCGCTCGACGCCGCCCGTGCGCAAGCTGGCGAAGGACCTCGGCGTGGATCTGGCACAGGTTCCCGGAACCGGTCCCAACGGACTCATCACCCGGGAGGACGTTCAGGCCTTCCTGGACGGCAAGCCCGCGCACGAGCCGGACGGCGCCCTGGCGGCCGGGGCCACCTCCATGCAGCAGGGAGCACGGGAGACGCGTACTCCCATCAAGGGTGTCCGGAAGTTCACGGCCGCGGCGATGGTGGAGAGTGCCTTCACGGCGCCGCACGTCACCGAATTCCTGACGGTGGATGTCACGCCCACCATGGAGCTGCTGGCCAAACTCAAAGCCAGCAGCGCGTTCTCCGGGGTAAAGCTCACGCCGCTGACCCTGGCCGCCAAGGCGGTGCTGATCGCACTACGGCGCAACCCCGGCCTGAACGCGAGGTGGGACGAGGCCAGCCAGGAGATCGTCACCTTCAACTACGTGAACCTGGGTATCGCGGCAGCAACGCCCCGCGGCCTGACGGTGCCCAACATCAAGGACGCCGATGCGCTGTCCCTGCACCAGCTGGCGGAAGCGCTGACGGCCCTTACCGAAACTGCCCGGGCTGGAAAGACCGCCCCCGGAGACCTCTCCGGCGGCACCATCTCCATAACCAACATTGGCGTTTTCGGCATTGATGCCGGCACCCCCATCCTCAATCCGGGGGAAGCGGCCATCCTGGCCATGGGGGCCGTGCGGACCATGCCCTGGGAGTACCGGGGCGAGGTGGCGCTGCGGCAGGTCCTGACGCTCAGCCTGTCCTTCGACCACCGCCTGGTGGACGGCGAGCAGGGGTCCCGGTTCCTGGCCGACGTCGGCGCGATCCTGGCCGAACCCGGCATGGTCCTGACCATGGTGTAGTGGAAAGGGGCCGGCCCCCGCGCCAGCGCTCCGGGCCGGCGGCCGGAAGGGGTTGTCAGGGGGCCGGGGGAATACTGACGGTGAGGGCGGCCAGGGCCATCCCCTCCAGCAGCGGGCGGGCGGCCGCGGCGGTAATCCTGCGGCCGTGACTGCGCACCGAGTGCGGGGTGGAGTTGATGAGGCCGAACGTGGCGTGCGCCCGCATCCGAAGTTCCGGAATGTCCACGTCCGGGTGGACGCCGGCGAGGACCTCCACCCACACCTCCACGTAGCTCCGCTGGAGGATGCGGACAGCGGCCTGGTCCTGCTCGGACAGGTTGCTGAAATCGCGGTCCTGCACCCGGATCACGTCCGGCTTGCCCAGGGCGAAGTCCACTTGGAACGCCACCAGCCGCTGCAGGGCGGCCAGGGGATCGGGGCTGGCCTCCACCACGTGGCGGCCACCGTCCAGCAAATCCTGGCTGACCGTCAGCAGCAGGTCGGCCAGGACTGCCTGCTTGCCCGGGAAGTGGCGGTAGACGGCCGGCCCGCTGACTCCCGCCGCCGCGCCCAGGTCCTCCAGCGACACCTTGTTGAACCCGTTCGCCGCGAACAGTGACGCGGCGGCAGCCAGCAGTGCCTGGCGGCGGTTCTCCTTCGCCTTGCTGCGCTGGGTTGATGGGCTGCGGCCGGCTGCGCTGCGCTCGCCGGTCTGCGTGGTATCGGTGCTGGGCACTTTTCCTCCTAGGACCCGCAGATTCTAGCAAGGCGGCCCAGGTGTTGGACATCACAGTTACGAGAGACTAACCTGAATTTCAGTTATTGAGCACTAACCGAGTTGGAGCGGATCCGGCTTGGCTCATGGAGGAACGGACCGTCAATGGAGACCCTTGTCAGCAGGATCAACCCGGCCAGCGAGGCGTTCGGTGCCAACAGCCAGGCCCAGAGGGAACTGGCCGGGGAGCTCCGGAAAAGACTGGCCGAAGCGGCACTGGGGGGTCCTGAAAAGTCCCGGCAACGCCATGTGGCAAGGGGCAAGCTGCTGCCCAGGGAGCGCATCGACCAGCTACTGGATGACGGCAGTCCCTTCCTGGAAATCGCGCCGCTGGCGGCCAACGGCATGTACAACGATGAAGCTCCGGGCGCGGGCGTCATCGCCGGCATCGGGCTGGTGCACGGCAGGCAGGTGCTGGTGATCTCCAACGACGCCACCGTCAAGGGCGGCACCTACTACCCGATGACGGTCAAGAAGCACCTCCGGGCCCAGGAGATCGCCCTCGAAAACCGGCTTCCCTGCATCTACCTCGTCGACTCGGGCGGCGCATTCCTGCCTAAGCAGGATGAAGTCTTTCCGGACAGGGACCACTTCGGACGCATTTTCTACAACCAGGCGCGCCTGTCAGCGGCCAAGATCCCGCAGGTCGCCGCCGTCATGGGTTCCTGCACCGCGGGCGGAGCCTATGTTCCCGCGATGAGCGACGAGACGGTCATCGTCCGCAACCAGGGCACCATCTTCCTGGGCGGCCCGCCGCTGGTGAAGGCGGCCATTGGCGAAATCGTCAGCCCGGAGGAATTGGGCGGCGGGGAGGTGCACTCCAGGATTTCCGGTGTGACCGACCACCTGGCCGAGAACGACCATCATGCCCTGCAGATCATCCGGGATATCGTGGCCACGCTGCCGCCCCCGGCCCCGCCCGCGTGGCAGGTGGAACCCGCCGTCGAACCCGTTGCCAGCACGGAAGAGCTGTACGGCGCCGTACCCACGGACGTCAACGCCCCCTACGACGTGCACGAAGTCATCACCAGGCTGGTGGACGGCAGCACCTTCCACGAATTCAAGAAGGACTACGGCACCACGCTTGTCACCGGCTTTGCCCGGCTGCACGGACACCCCTTGGGTATCGTGGCCAATAACGGCGTGCTGTTCAGCGAGTCCTCCCTCAAGGGGGCACACTTCATCGAACTCTGCGACCAGCGCGGCATTCCGCTGCTCTTCCTCCAGAACATCTCCGGCTTCATGGTGGGCCGGGACGCGGAGCAGGGCGGCATCGCCAAGAACGGGGCGAAAATGGTCACGGCCGTGGCCACGGCCCGGGTTCCGAAGCTCACGGTGGTGATCGGCGGATCCTTCGGAGCAGGCAACTACTCCATGTGCGGCCGGGCCTATTCGCCGCGGTTCCTGTGGATGTGGCCCGCCGCCCGGATCTCCGTGATGGGCGGCAACCAGGCCGCCAGCGTGCTGGCTACTGTCAAGCGGGACCAGTACGAAGCCGCCGGGGAGGAATGGCCGGAACAGGACGAGGAAGAGTTCAAGGCCCCCATCCGGCGGCAGTACGAGGACCAGGGCAGCCCCTACTACTCCACCGCCCGCCTGTGGGATGACGGCGTGATCGACCCCGCAGACACCCGCACCGTCCTGGGACTGGCGCTCGACGTCGTCTCCCGCACCCCGTTGCCGGACACCTCCTTCGGCCTTTTCCGGATGTGAGCACACCATGACCGCACCCACTGACGTCTCAACAACACCGGCAGCAGCCGTCGCGGCAGCCCCGCTGTTCAGCACCGTCCTGGTGGCCAACCGCGGCGAAATCGCCTGCCGCGTGATCCGTACACTGCGTGCGCTCGGCATCAGGTCGGTCGCCGTGTACAGCGATGCCGACGCCGGCGCCCGGCACGTGCGGGAGGCTGACATTTCCGTGCGCATCGGCCCGCCCCCTGCCGCCGACAGCTACCTCAACATCGAGGCGGTGCTCAAGGCCTGCCGCACAACAGGGGCCCAGGCGGTGCACCCTGGCTACGGTTTCCTCAGCGAGAACGCCGATTTCGCCCGGGCCCTGGAAGACGCGGGAATCACCTTCATCGGTCCCGGCGTGGAGGCCCTCAACGTCATGGGGGACAAGATCCGGTCGAAGAACCACGTGGCAGGCTACGGGGTCCCCGTGGTGCCGGGCGTGGCCCGCCCCGGAATGACGGATGCCGAGTTGGCGGAGGCAGCGGCCGGCGTCGGATTTCCGCTCCTCATCAAGCCTTCCGCCGGCGGCGGCGGAAAGGGGATGCACGCAGTGGACAAAGCGGAGGACCTTCCGGCGGCCCTGGCCACGGCCCGGCGGGTTGCGGCGAGCGCCTTCGGCGACGACACCCTGTTCCTGGAACGCCTGGTGACCACCCCGCGGCACATCGAGGTGCAGGTGCTGGCGGACCACCATGGCAACGTCATCCACCTCGGCGAGCGCGAGTGTTCGCTGCAGCGGCGGCACCAGAAGGTCATCGAGGAGGCACCGTCACCGCTGCTGGAAAGCCTGCCCAACGGGGCCGCAATCCGGGCCCGGATTGGCGAGGCTGCCTGCAATGCCGCCCGCAGCGTGAACTACACAGGTGCCGGAACGGTGGAGTTCCTGGTCTCCGACGAGCACCCGGACGAGTTCTACTTCATGGAAATGAACACCCGCCTCCAGGTGGAGCACCCGGTTACGGAGATGGTGGCCGGCTTGGACCTCGTGGAATGGCAGGTACGGATTGCGGCAGGCCGGGAACTCTCCATCCGGCAGTCCGACGTCGTGCTGACCGGCCACGCGGTGGAAGCCCGCGTGTACGCCGAAGTGCCGGAGAAGAACTTCCTGCCATCAACCGGCAGGGTGCACCTGCTGGACGAGCTGCCCGCGGGCGCGCAAGGCAAGGTCCGCGTGGACTCCTCCCTGGTTGAAGGGCTGGAGCTGTCCTCGAACTACGACCCCATGATGTCCAAGGTCATCGCCTGGGGCGGGGACCGGGCCGCCGCACTCGATGCACTGGACACGGCGCTCGCCGGCTACACCGCCCTTGGCCTGGACACCAACGTCGAGTACCTCCGGCTGCTCGTCAATGATCCCGATGTGCAGGCGGGACGCCTGGATACCGGCCTGATCGGACGGAAGCTGCCCGGCCTCACCTTCCGGCGGGTGGGTCCTGCCGAGCTGGTGGCTGCGGCGCTGCATGTCCTGGCCGGCCAGGAACAGCAGCTTCCGCCTGCTGCCGGGCCCTGGCAGATGCGCAATGGCTGGCGGCTGGGCAAGCCCGCACCGCGCCGCATCACCCTGGGGACCCCCGACGGCGGCATGGCCACCGTGGAGGTCACCGGCGACGCCGCGTCCGGCCCGGTGGCGGCGACGGTGGACGGCGGTGCGGGCCACACCGCCTCCCTGCGCGTCCAGGGGAGGGGCCACGTGGAATTGATGCTCGACGGTGGCACCCACCACTACGCGCTGGCGGAAGACGGCACGGGGCAGGTCTTCCTCGGCAACCAGGGCTGGTCCTGCCGTCTGGACGTTCTGACCCGGGAGGAACGGCTGGAACGGATCCTTGCAGCCATCCAGCGTGAAGAGGGGTCCGCTGACCCGGGCGTGCGTTCGCCGATGCCCGGCACCGTGGTGTCCGTCCCGGTCACCGACGGCGACGCCGTGGCAGCCGGCCAGGTGCTGGTCTCGGTGGAGGCCATGAAGATGGAACACCAGCTCGTGGCACCCCTCGCCGGAACGGTGCACCTCAACGCACAACCCGGAGACCTGGTGAAGGCCGACCAGGTCCTCGCCACCGTCCACCCGCATACCGCGGAACAGGACCACCACAATCCCACAACAGGCGAAGGAGCCTAACGAATGCCAGGCGTAGAACTCACCGAGGAGTACCAGGACCTTAGCGACACGGTGCGCGACTTCGCGGACAATGTGGTGGCTCCGGTTTCGGCCAAGCACGATGAAGAGCACAGCTTCCCCTACGAGGTAGTGAAGCAGATGGCGGAAATGGGACTGTTCGGCCTGCCCTTTCCCGAGGAATACGGCGGAATGGGCGGCGACTACTTTGCCCTCGCCCTGGCGCTGGAACAGCTGGGGCGCGTGGACCAGTCCGTGGCCATCACGCTGGAGGCAGGCGTCTCTTTGGGCGCCATGCCCGTGTACCGGTTTGGCACCGACGAGCAGAAACAGCAGTGGCTGCCCATGCTCGCGTCCGGGCAGGCGCTCGCCGGTTTCGGCCTGACCGAGCCGGAGGCGGGATCGGACGCCGGCGGCACCAAGACCACTGCCCGGCGGGATGCGGGGGACTGGGTGATCAACGGCAACAAGGAGTTCATCACCAACTCCGGGACGGACATCACGCGGCTGGTGACAGTCACCGCCGTCACGGGCCAGAGGGAACGCGGCGACGGGACGGTGCAGAAGGAAATCTCCACCATCCTGGTGCCCACCGACACGCCCGGCTTCAAGGCCGAAAAGCCGTATAACAAGGTGGGCTGGAACGCCTCGGACACGCACCCGCTCACCCTCAAGGACGTCCGGGTTCCCGAAGCGAACCTGCTGGGAACCGAAGGGCGGGGCTACGCGAACTTCCTGTCCATCCTGGACGAGGGGCGTATCGCCATCGCGGCCCTGGCCACCGGCGCGGCGCAGGGCTGCGCGGACCTGTCCGTCCGGTACGCCAAGGAACGCAGGGCGTTTGGTAGCGAGATCGGCAAGTACCAGGCCATCTCGTTCAAGATCGCGCGCATGGAAGCCAGGGCCCATACCGCCCGCCTGGCCTACTACGATGCGGCTGCCCGCATGCTTGCCGGCAAGCCATTCAAGACGCAGGCGGCCATCGCTAAGATGGTCGCAGGCGAGGCGGCCATGGACAACGCGCGGGATGCCACCCAGGTATTCGGCGGCTATGGCTTCATCAACGAGTTCACCGTGGCACGCCACTACCGCGACTCCAAGATCCTTGAAGTGGGGGAGGGCACCACGGAGGTCCAGCTGATGCTCATCGCCCGCGAACTGGGTCTGTAGCACCCGGCGTTTGCCGCATGGAACGTAGCCGGCCTGAAAGGATCGATGATGATTGACAAGGTTGTTGCAAGCGCGGACGAGGCAGTGGCGGACATTCCTGACGGCGCCTCCCTGGCCGTGGGCGGCTTCGGGCTCTGCGGAATACCGGTCACCCTGATCGACGCCCTGCACCGGTCCGGAACCTCGGACCTGGAAACCGTCAGCAACAACTGCGGCGTGGACGACTGGGGGCTGGGCATCCTGCTCCGGGACGGCCGCATCCGGCGCACCATCAGCTCCTATGTCGGTGAGAACAAGGAGTTCGCGCGCCAGTACCTGGCCGGCGAGCTTGAGGTGGTCCTCACTCCGCAGGGCACCCTCGCGGAGAAGCTGCGGGCGGGTGGCGCCGGGATCCCGGCGTTCTACACCAAGGCGGGCGTGGGCACCCAGGTGTCCGACGGCGGCCTGCCGCAGAAGTACGACGCCCACGGCGGCATCGCGGTGGCCTCCGAACCGAAGGAGGTGCGTTCCTTCGGCGGCGTCGATTACGTCCTGGAGGAGTCCCTCACCCCCGACTTCGGGCTGGTCCACGCCTGGAAGGGCGACCGGCACGGCAACCTGGTCTTCCATGCCACTGCCATGAACTTCAACCCGCTGTGCGCCATGGCGGGCCGGATCACCATCGCCGAGGTTGAGGAACTCGTGGAGCCCGGCGAGCTTGATCCCGAGCACATCCACACGCCGGGCATCTTCGTCCAGCGGGTGGTGGTGGCGCCTGGCGGCGAGAAACGGATCGAAAAGCGGACGGTGGCCCTCACCGGGCAGGCAGGAGCATGACCATGGACCCGAACAGCCCTGAAGCACCCCGGCCCGAAGCGGTCCGGCCTGAATACCGGCGCGCGGCATCCCAGCAGCATGCCGCACCCGGCGAGTCGACGGCCGGAGCCGACACCAAGGGCTGGACGCGCAACGAGCTCGCCGCCCGGGTGGCCAAGGAGCTCAGCAACGGCCAGTACGTGAACCTCGGCATCGGCATGCCCACCCTAATCCCCAACTACATCCCTGACGGGGTGGAGGTGGTGCTCCACTCCGAAAACGGGATCCTGGGCGTTGGCCCCTACCCGGCGGAGGACGCCGTCGACCCGGACCTGATCAATGCCGGCAAGGAAACTGTCACGGTCAACAAGGGCGCCGCGTTCTTCGATTCCGCCGCGTCCTTCGGCATGATCCGCGGCGGGCACGTGGACGTAGCGGTCCTCGGGGCCATGGAAGTGGCAGCGAACGGCGACCTCGCCAACTGGATGATCCCGGGCAAGATGGTCAAGGGCATGGGCGGCGCGATGGACCTTGTCTTCGGGGCCAAGAAGGTCATTGTCATGATGGAACACGTGGACCGGAACGGGAACCCGAAGATCGTCCAGCAGTGCTCGCTTCCGCTGACCGGCAAAGGCTGCGTGGACAGGATCATCACGGACCTCGCGGTCATCGACGTCGTGACGGACAGGTCCGGGTCACGGCTGGTCCTGCGCGAGCTGGCCCCGAATGTCTCGGTGGAAGATGTTGCGGCGGCCACAGGTGCCGAACTGTTCGAGGAAGACATGGAACTGACCGTATGACTGCCGCCAGGCCGGAAGAAGGGGGCGCGGGGGCCCGGGCGTACCAGGACGCCGGCCCGCGCGTCATCGAGCAGCGCGGGCTGTACTTCGATGAACTGGAGGAGGGCGTGCTGTACGCCCACCGCCCTGGCCGGACAGTGACGGAAGCGGACAACGTCCTCTTCACCACCCTCACCATGAACACCCAGGCACTGCACCTGGACGCCGCATGGAGTGCGGGGCAGCCCTTCGGCCAGCGGCTCGTGAATTCCATGTTCACGCTCGCCACCATGGTGGGCCAGTCGGTGGGCCAGCTGACCCAAGGCACCATCATCGCCCAGCTGGGCCTCACGGACGTGTCCTTTCCGCACCCGCTCCATCACGGGGACACCCTTTACACCGAAACGCTGATCACCGGAAAGCGGCTGTCCGGTTCACGGCCGGGACAGGGGATCGTCACAATGCGGCACACCGGCAGGAACCAGGACGGCACCGTGGTGGCGCTGGCAACGCGGAGCTGCCTGATGTGGACCCGTGAGGCGCATGCGCGGCAGCGCGCCGGACAGGGGAACGGCGGGGAGGAGAAAGAAGGCGTCGGCCGGGGAAGCGGCCACCGGGACGGACAGGAGACAATGCCGGTATGACCTTTGTGATGGGACCCGCCCTGCTTTTCTGCCCCGCTGACCGGCCCGAACGCTACCAGAAGGCTGCCACACGCGCAGACGCCGTGATCCTGGACCTCGAGGATGCCGTGGCCCCGGCGGACAAGCAGCGGGCCCGCGGTGCCATCCTCGCCCAGGTGGGGGCAACGGGCGACGAGCCGGAACTGGACCCGAGCCGGACGATCGTGCGCGTGAACCCTGCGGGGACCGAGGAGTTCGAAAAGGACCTCCACTGCCTGGCCCACACCCCCTACCGGACCGTCATGCTTGCCAAGGCGGAGACTGCCGAACAGCTGGAGGCGCTGGAGGACTACCAGGTCATCGCGCTGTGCGAGACGGCCGTGGGCGTCCTGAACGCCCCCGCCATTGCCGCCGCGCCCAATGTGGTGGCGCTGATGTGGGGAGCCGAGGACCTGCTGGCAACCCTGGGGGGAACATCCAGCAGGAAGGACGACGGCGGCTACCGGGCAGTGGCGCTGCACGCACGGTCGTCGGTGCTGCTGGCGGCCCGTGCGTTCGGCAAGGAGGCCGTGGACGCGGTCTATGTGAACATACCGGACCTTGGCGGACTGGCTGCGGAAACGGCGGACGCCGTTGCGTCAGGCTTCAGCTCGAAGGCTTGCATCCATCCCAGCCAGGCCGCCGTGGTGCGCGGCGCTTATGCCCCCTCCGAGGCCGAGGTCACAGAGGCCGCGCGCCTGCTGCAGGCTGCCCGTGCCGCCGGCTCCGGGGTGTTCCAGTACAACGGAAAGATGATCGACGGCCCCCTCCTTCAGCACGCCGAGGCCGTCATCCGCCGCGCGGGCGAACACGCCTAGGGCGTTCGCGCCCCGTTACCTGCGCCGCCCCGTTACCTGCGCCGTCCTGGTGACCGGCGCAGCGACAGCGGCGGTATCGGTTCGTACAGCAGCGTCCGCACCCAGCGGTTCCCGGTCTCGCGGAACTCCCGCCGGGTGGCGAAACGGTAGTGGTAGCTGCGGACGCGCACCCAGCGCGGCGCCCCGCCGTCGAACGGGTCATGGCGCAGGAGCCGCAGCGTCTGCCGGTCCGCCTCCAAGAGCTTGCCGAGGAACGCGTAGAACCACTCCTCATGCACGGTGCGCAGCGGCAGGAACCACATCAGCCAGTCCAGCCGGAGGTGGTAGGGCGCCCACTGCCGCGGAATCCGCCGCAAATCCCCGGGCTTGCCCTTGAACCCGTACTCGCGCCAGGAGGAATCGTCCGGCTCCTCATCCAGAGTCCCCTCCACCACGATTTCGATCCGCTTCTTGGTAACGGTGCCGAACGCGCCGTACGTGTTGACCAGCTGCCACCGGTTGAAGCTGGCGTTCATCAGCTGCCGGCTCGAGAACAGGTTCCGCAGCGGCCAGTAACTGAGCACCACGAGCAGCACCGTGGCAGCGAGGGTGATGGCCAGCCACCAGGCCGGCGTCTCCTGCGTCCCGGTGTGCCAGTCCAGGGGAATCGCGGGGATGACGGCGTGGGCCACCGGGTCGCTGACCGCTGCGAAGGCCAGGACGATCGCAATCCAGTTCAGCCAGGCGAAGTTTCCGCTGGCCACCAGCCACAGCTGCGTGGCAATGATGATGCCCGCCGCCACGCTGGCCACGGGCTGCGGCGCGAAGAGGAAGAACGGGACCACCAGCTGGGCGAAGTGGTTGCCCAGCACTTCCACCTTGTGCAGGGGTTTGGGCAGCAGGTGGGCCTGCCGGCTCAGCGGGCCGGGCATCGGCTGCGTCTCGTGGTGGTAGTACAGCGCCGTCAGGTCCCGCCATTCCCGGCCACCCCGGATCTTGATCATCCCGGCGCCGAATTCCAGCCGGAACACCAGCCATGCAATCAGGAGCAGGATGGTGCGGGGCGGGTCTGTCTGGTTGGAACCCAGAAAGGCTACGGTGAAGCCGGCTTCCAGGAGCAGCATTTCCCAGCCGAAGCCGTAGAACGTCTGGCCAACGTTGACGATCGACATGTACAGCAGCCAGAGGGCCAGGAAGGCAATGAGCGGCACCCACGGCGGCCCGAGTTGCGGAACCCCCGCCACCAGCAGTGCGGATACCACCAGCCCCGTGGCGCAGACAGCCCGCAACAGCCGGTCCGAGTACCGCCAGCGGAACAGGGTGGGCCGGCGCATCCTGTTGAAGGCGCCAACGTATTCCGGGACCGGCAGAAGCCCGCGTTCTCCCAGCAGCGCAGGGAACTGGTTGAGCGAGGAGAGGAACGCCACGAAGAAGAGCGCGGCGACGCCCCGTTGCAGCACCTGCCGGGCGAACTCGTATTCCGGCGCATCGAACCATGACAGCCAGTCCACGGGATCCACGTTACGCCGGGCCGTCAGGAGGTCAAGAATGGTGCGGGATACTTAAGCAATGCAGCGCAGAGTCGTCCTCCTCGGATCCACCGGTTCCATCGGCACCCAGGCGATTGACGTCGTCGACGGCGCCCCGCACCTCTTCAAGGTCGTGGCACTCAGCGCGGGCGGCGGCAACCTTGAACTCCTGGCCAGGCAGGCTGTCCAGACCCGTGCTTCCGCGGTTGGCATCGCCGGGGGCGATCCGCGGCAACTGGAGTCGCTGATTGCCGGAGCGGCAGCCGCGGCCGGAAGGCCGGGCTACCGGCCGGAAATCGTTGCCGGCCCCGATGCCTCCACCCGGATCGCCGAAATCGAGGCGGACGTGGTGCTCAACGGCATCACCGGGTCCATCGGGCTTGCCCCCACCCTGGCGGCACTGAAATCAGGCGCCACCCTGGCGCTTGCCAACAAGGAATCGCTCATCGTGGGCGGAGAACTGGTCAAGGCCGCAGCGCGGGAAGGCCAAATCGTGCCCGTTGACTCCGAGCACTCCGCCATCGCCCAGTGCCTGCGGTCCGGATCCACCGCGGAAGTGGAGAAACTGATCCTCACGGCCTCGGGCGGGCCTTTCCGGGGCAGGAGCCGCGAAGACCTCCACGGCGTTACCCCTCAGGAAGCCCTGGCGCACCCCACCTGGGATATGGGCGTCATGGTCACCACCAACTCGGCCACGCTGGTGAACAAGGGCCTTGAGGTCATCGAGGCGCACCTGCTGTTCGATGTTCCGCTGGACCGGATCGACGTGGTGGTCCACCCGCAGTCAGTGGTGCACTCCATGGTCCAGTTCATTGACGGATCCGTCATCGCCCAGGCATCGCCGCCGGACATGCGCCTGCCCATCGCGCTCGGGCTGGGCTGGCCGGACAGGGTGCCCAAGGCTGCCGCCGCGTGTGACTGGACCAACTCAGTCACGTGGACCTTCGAGCCGCTGGACGCGGCGGCGTTCCCCGCCGTCAACCTCGCCAAGGACGCAGCACGGCAGGGGAGCACCTTCCCAGCGGTCTTCAATGCCGCAAACGAGGAGGCCGTGATGGCCTTCCACGCGGGCCGCATCCGCTTCACGGACATCGTGGATACCGTGGATAGTGTCCTCAGTGAACACTCAGGTTCCTCCCGGCTGACGCTGGAATCAGTGCTGGATGCTGAAGGATGGGCACGGTCCCGCGCCCATGAACGTTTAGCAGTCAGCAGTCTTTAGGAAGCAGCAGCACCCTCTATGACCCCCGTTCTCCTTTTTGTCCTCGGCGTCGTGTTCGTGGCCATCGGCATCGCTACCTCCATCGCGCTCCATGAAGTGGGCCACCTGGTACCGGCCAAGCTCTTCAAGGTTCGGGTCACCAAGTACATGATCGGCTTCGGCCCCACCCTGTGGTCCCGGCGGAAAGGCGAGACCGAGTACGGGATCAAGGCCATCCCGCTGGGCGGCTACGTGTCCATGATCGGCATGTACCCGCCCAACAAAGAGGATGGCTCGGTCCGCCCCTCAAGCACCGGAATGTTCCAGACGCTCGCAACGGAAGCACGCTCCCTGGCTCATGAGGAAGTAGGCCCGGGCGACGCGAACCGGGTCTTTTACCGGCTTCCGGTGTGGAAGAAGATCATCGTCATGCTCGGCGGGCCGGCCATGAACATGGTCCTCGGCCTGATCCTCACTGCCGTCCTGCTGATGGGCTTCGGCATGGCAACGGCTACCACCACCATCTCGGACGTGTCCAAATGCCAGGTGGCAGCGGGCGAAACGGTGGACCCGGACTCTGCGGACTGCCAGTTGACCCCGGCCGCCGCGGCAGGACTTCAACCCAACGACACCGTCACCTCCTTTGACGGGAAGGTGGTCACCAGCTGGGACCAGCTGACAGAGTGGATCCGTGCCTCCGCCGGCCGGGAAGTGGACATCACCGTGGAGCGGGACGGCGCCTCCGTTTCCACCACGGTGACGCCGGTCCTGTCCGCCCGGCCCATCATCGGCGCCGACGGCAGGCAGGCAACGGACGACGCCGGCACCCTCCTGTACCAGGACGTAGGCTTCCTGGGCATTGGCGCGCAGACGGAGTTGGTGCCGCAGCCGGCGTCGTCCGTCCTTCCGATGGCGGGGGAGAACATCCGCCAGGTGGCCGGAGTCATCTTCAATCTGCCGGCGCGGGTGGTGGGTGTTGCGAAGGCGGCATTCAGTGAGGAACCGCGGGACCCCAACGGCCCCATCAGCGTGGTGGGCGTGGGCCGGGTTGCCGGCGAAGTGGCCGCGATGGAAGAGATCCCGGTCCAGTCCCGAGTGGCCACCCTGATTGGCCTGCTGGCCGGGCTCAACTTCGCGCTGGCAGTTTTCAACCTGGTCCCGCTCCTGCCGCTCGATGGCGGCCACGTTGCCGGGGCACTCTACGAAGGTGCCCGGCGCCAGGTGGCAAAACTGTTTGGCCGGCCTGATCCCGGGGCGTTCGATATCGCGAAACTGCTTCCCGTCACATACGTGGTGGCGGCCCTGCTCATGGGAATGAGTGCCCTGCTGATCTACGCCGACATCGTGAAACCGGTGAACCTCTTCGGCTGACGCGGCGCCGCTGTCTTCCGGGGAGCCGGTTCCCGCCTGCTCAATGATGGATCCATATCAGCCGTTCATGGCTGATATCCGAAAATCAGCTAATTCCGATTGATTGATGGCGATCAGCCGCTTACGGTTGAACCATGTATATCCTGACGATCGACCAGCGCGGCAGCACCTCCGATGTGGACCGGGTGCCGGAGCTCATCTCGGACCTGGCAAGGCTGACGCCCGCCACTTTTGAACGCTCCGTGGGTGACGAGCTCCAGGGCGTGCTGGCCTCCGCCGACGAGGTGGTGGATGTAGCCCTGCATGCGCTGCGGGGCGGGCACTGGTATGTGGGGATCGGATTGGGAAACGTACAACTTGCCCCTGGCGGCAGCCCTCGTGAAGGCTCCGGGAGCGCCTTTGTGGCGGCGCGCAAAGCTGTGGAACTGGCAAAGGGTGCGGCCAGCCAGGTTCCGTTGTCAGTGGTGGCCGGGACGATGGGTGGTGATACCCGGACCCCGGCCCAGGAAGGTGACATGGCGAGCGCAAATGCGCAGGCGGTGCTTCGTTTGATCGGGCGCCTGGTGCAGCAGCGGACCCCTGCGCAGTGGCGCGTAGTAGACCGGCTGCGCGCACTGGAGGGCGGGGCAGGCAGGCATGGTGGCCAGAAACTCGTGGCCGGGGAACTGGGAATTACGGAACAATCGGTGAGCCGTACCGTGCTGAGGTCCGGATGGCAGGAAGAATGGGCTGCCAGGCCGGCAGCTTCCATGCTCCTTGACCATGCCCACTCCCTGGTGGCTGCCGGCTCCCGTGCCAAAGGCACCCACACTGAACCTGGCCAGACCGAAGGAGACCGGTGACTGCATTCTGGATCGCTGCCGCCCTGCTGCTGGCCGGGTTTGGCGGATGGCCTGTTACGGCGCTCGTCTTCAAGCTCGCCCGCACCATCGACGACAGGGCGGACGCGGCGAAGGCGGCGGAACAGGCGCGGAGGGCGGCCGAGGACCCCGCCGCGGACGTTACGGTGGACCGTGCCACCGGGCACCGGCCGGACACGCCCCACCAGAATGTGGACGGTGAACTCACCGCTGAACCCGGCCGGCCGGCGTCGGATGCTTCGCCTGCCGGGCAGGCGGTCCCCAGCCAGCGGATCCTGCGCGGCGGGGCCATTATAGGCATCCTGGAGCGGCTGGGCGTGTGCCTTGCCATCCTCACCGGCCAGCCGGTCGCCATCGCCTATATCGTGGCCGTCAAAGGCCTTGGCAGGTTCGCCGAGCTGAAGGAGACGCCGGTAGCTGCGGAGCGCTTCATCATCGGGACCCTCACGTCCATGACCTGGGCCGCAGGAATTGCTGCTGCCACCAAGGTCCTGTTCCTCACCTAGCATCCCCCCGGGTACCTTCCCGCACGGCAGGGACAGCCTGCGGGATGGGTGGTAGGGCAGGCAGGGCGATAGGGTAGCAGTATGACAGTTTTTGCCGTTGAGTACGTTTACGCCGCCGATTCCGCCGAAGCCCGGAACGAGGCACGGCCCGCCCACCGGGAATGGACCGGCACCCTGGCCCAGGACGGAGCCATCCTGGCCAGCGGACCCTACGGCGACGGCGCAGGCGCGCTCCTGATCTTCAAGGCAACGGACGAAGCAGCACTCAACTCGATCCTGAAGCAGGATCCGTTCGCTGCTGCCGGAGTCATCGCCGGAATCCGCATCACTGAATGGTCTCCGGTCACCGGCATGCTCGCCGGGCTCACCGCCTAAGCCGTTTCCACTTTCCACCTTTAGGAGTCCACGTGACCTCGGTCAGCCTGGGAATGCCGTCCGCCCCGCCCCCCGTCCTTGCCCCCCGCCGGAAGACGCGCCAGATCAAAGTCGGTTCCGTCGGAGTCGGCTCGGACTATCCCATCAGCGTGCAGTCCATGACCACCACGCCCACAACTGACATCAATGCGACCCTGCAGCAGATCGCTGAGCTGACGGCATCAGGGTGCGACATTGTGCGTGTTGCCTGCCCCTCCGCGGACGACGCCGAGGCGCTGCCCATCATTGCCCGGAAGTCCCAGATCCCGGTCATCGCGGATATCCACTTCCAGCCGAAGTATGTGTTTGCCGCCATCGAGGCCGGCTGCGCCGCCGTCCGGGTGAACCCCGGAAATATCCGCAAGTTCGATGACCAGGTTAAGGAAATCGCCGCCGCCGCACGCGACCACGGCACGTCCATCCGAATCGGCGTGAACGCCGGTTCGCTGGAACCCGGGATCCTCAAGAAGTACGGGAAGGCCACCCCCGAGGCCCTGGTGGAGTCCGCCGTCTGGGAGGCGTCCCTGTTCGAGGAGCACGGATTCCACGACTTCAAGATTTCCGTGAAGCACAACGATCCGGTGGTCATGGTGGCCGCCTATGAAATGCTGGCGGAGAAGGGCGACTGGCCCCTGCACCTTGGCGTGACCGAGGCCGGGCCGGCCTTCCAGGGGACCATCAAGTCGGCCACCGCCTTCGGCGCGCTGCTGTCCCGCGGCATCGGCGACACCATCCGCGTCTCCCTCTCGGCTCCGCCGGTGGAAGAGATCAAGGTGGGAAACCAGATCCTGCAGTCGCTCAACCTGCGCCCCCGCAAACTCGAAATCGTCTCCTGCCCCTCGTGCGGACGTGCCCAGGTGGACGTGTACACCCTGGCCGAACAGGTCACCGCCGGACTCGAGGGAATGGAAATCCCGCTCCGGGTGGCCGTGATGGGCTGCGTGGTGAATGGACCGGGAGAGGCGCGGGAAGCCGACCTGGGCGTTGCCTCCGGCAACGGCAAGGGCCAGATTTTTGTGAAGGGCGAAGTCATCAAGACTGTCCCCGAGAGCGCGATTGTTGAGACACTGATCGAAGAGGCCATGCGTATCGCGGAAGAGATGGGGGAGGCCGATGGCGAAGATGCTGTCAAGGGTAGCCCCGTGGTTAGCGTCTCGTAGGGACGCTCCTGATCCGCCCGGGCTATCCGTCCGTACGTTGGACGGCCAGGACACCGCGGCGCTGAAGTCGCTTGCGCAGCAGGACCCGGTGGCCAATGTGTTCATCCTTGCCCATCTGCGGGCTGTCGGCACGGCGGCGCCCACCAGCGGCGGCGCCGGGATTATCGGGGTTTTCGACGACGGCGTGCTGGTGGGTGCATGCTGGGCAGGCGCCAACCTGGTGCCGGTCCAACTGGACCCAGCCCTGGCCGCGGCGGTTGCCGGCGCGGCGAACAGGTCCGGGCGCCGCTACGCCTCCGCCTTCGGGCCGGCGCCCGCGGTGCTGGCCATTTACGCCGAACTCTTGGAGCTGGGGCACCGGGCGCATGAGGTCCGTGAGGACCAGCCGCTGATGATCATCGACGGGCCACCGTGCGTGGAGCCCAATCCCGGGCTTGGGCTGGGGAGCCTCGCGGATTTCGACCGGATCCTTCCCGCCTGCGCCGCCATGTTCGAGGAGGAGGTAGGGTATTCGCCTTACCTCGGCGGCAGGGAGTTCTACAGCCGCCGCGTGGAGGGCCTCATCCGGCAGGGCCATTCCCTGGT
Organism: Arthrobacter sp. Y3221157; assembly: GCF_059089865.1. Lineage (NCBI taxonomy): Bacteria > Bacillati > Actinomycetota > Actinomycetes > Micrococcales > Micrococcaceae > Arthrobacter > Arthrobacter sp. Y3221157. Next base: position 9,091 of record NZ_JBNHFD010000034.1, on the reverse strand, counting down.
GCACCTCAATGAGGCCCAGGAGGTGGTGTTCAAGGCCGAACTCGGGGCGGTCACCGCCGAGGTCACCCAGGTCCAGGGCGTGTGGATGAATCCGCTCTTCCGCGGGAAGGGGCTCAGTTCCGGCTACATGTCTGCGGTAGTGGAGCACGCACAAAAGGTGGCACCCATCACCAGCCTGTACGTCAACGGCTTCAACGTCCGGGCCCGCTCAACCTACGAGCGCGTCGGTTTCCGCCAGGTGGGAACGTTCGCTACAGTTCTCTTTTAGCCGGCCATCGCAGGCTTGAATCTGAATATTGGGGGAAAATTGAAGACGTCCGTGCTGGGAACTTTTGCGGCCACAGCCCTGCTTGCCATGGCAATCACTTCCTGCGGCGGCGCATCCGCTCCGGCCACCGGCTCCGAAGCCACCACGGATGCCCCGGCGGCAACCACAGCTTCCGCCCCAACCCCAACACCAACCCCCACCCCCGAGCCGAAGGTTTACACAGCGGAGGAGCTGTCCGCCGTCCTGGCACAGTTGCAGGACTCCAACGGGAGGAAACTGTCGGTCATGGCCAGCTCCGACCTCACCGGGAGCATTGAGCAGGGTAAGGCCCTCATCGCATCCATGGACGTCCAGCCCGCGGAGTGCAAGGAAATGGCCGCCTCCACCGGAGTCCCGGCCCTCGATGACGCCGTCATGGCGGTGGGCCAGAGCCTGGATACCGCCGCCGGTTCAATGACCATGCTGACGCTTGCGACGGGCCTTGACGAAGCGTTCGTCGCCGGAGCCGCCGCGCAGGAGCAACAACTGGCAGCCTGTTCCGCCATGACCATGACCGTGTCCGGTGTGACAGCGGACGTCACGCTGACGCCGCTGGAGGCAGTGGGGACGATTCCGGGCACTCTGGCCTTCCGCACGGACACTTTCCTGCCGGACGACCAGGTGCAGTCCATGATCACGGCACAGGCACTGCAGCAGGGCGTGCTGTTCACGGCTGTCGCCGCTGGCGGCGAGAGCGAGGCGGAAGCTGTTGCCCGCACCGGCGCGCTCCTGGACTCAGCGGCGGCCCTGCTCAAATAAGTCGCCGGTGAGGTACCGCTGCACGGTGGGGGCGACGAGCCGGACCACCTCGTCCTGCCGCGCAGACGCGAGGGGCTCAATCCGGACCACGTAGCGGACCATCATCAGTCCCACCATCTGGCTTGCCACCAGGTCCCCGCGCAGGGCCACCTCTGCGGGCAGCCCTGGTACGCCGGCCATGATGCGGCTGATGATGGTGCGGCCCACCATCTCCCGAAGAAGTGTTGTCTTCGCCCGGGATCCGAGTGTTCCGCGCAGGAACGCCACCAGGCTCGCCTGGGCGGGGCTTTCCCACAGGTGCAGGACGGTGCGCACGAGCAGCTCGGCCCGCTGGCCGGGGTCCGTGTCCGCCACCCCGCGGAGGACCTCCTCGGGGTCGGCCGGCAGCTCCACGCTCAGGGCGAAGAGTTCGTCCTTGCCCTTGAAGAAGTGGTGGACCATGGCCGGGTCAACGCCTGCCGCACGGGCAACTTGGCGAAGGCTTGTCCCCTCAAAGCCATGTTCGGCGAACAGCCGCCTGGCGGCGTCGAGAATGTGTTCACGGGATGCGGCGGCGCCGCCCCGGCGTCCCCGCCTGGCCGTGGCACCACCAAGTCCGGGGGACGTCACGCGCTGCGCCTGCGCAGCGTCAGTGATGCGAGCACCAGTACGGCCAGGACCATGGCAACCATGATGCCGGCATCCTGCCAGAGCTGTCCGGTGGGCTCAGGATGCGCCGCGATTTCCTGCAGCGCGTCTACGGAGAACGTCAGGGGAAGGACGTTGGAGACTGACTCCAGGACGTCATTCATCCGGTCACGGGGCACGAACAGCCCGCACAGCAGGATCTGCGGGACCACCACCACCGGCATGAACTGCACCGCCTGGAACTCTGTCCTGGCGAAGGCGGAACACAGCAGGCCCAGCGCCACGCCCAATACGGCATTGATCACGGCGATCATCACCACGTAGCCCGGCGGGCCTTCGATGTCCAGGCCGAAGATCCAGTAGGCCACGGCGGTGGCCACCATTGATTGCAGGGCCGCCATGATGGAAAACGCCAGGCCGTAGCCGAACAGAAGGTCCGCTTTATGCACGGGCGTTGTGAGCAGCCGTTCCAGCGTCCCGGAAGTCCGTTCCCGGAGCATCGTGATGGAGGTGACCAGGAACATCACCACGAACGGAAAGATCGCCAGCATCATGAGGCCCACCCGGTCGAAGGTGCGCGGCATTCCCGGCGGAAGCACCTCGTTCTCGAAGAGGTAATAGACCGCCGTGAGCAGGAGTGCCGGAACCACCAGAATAAGGGCGATGCTCCGCCGGTCATGGCGCAGCTGGTCCAAAACGCGGCCTGCGGTGGCCAACAGCATCCTGGCGTCCATTAGCCTGCACTCCTGTCTGGTCCAGCACCGCGGTGCCCCTGGCCGCTGCCCGCGTCCTCCGCCGGCGCCTGTTTCCCGCGGCCGCCACCGGATTCGCGGATGATGGAAAGGAACGCCTGCTCCAGGTCACTGCTGTGCCCGCGCCTGCCCAGCTCGTCGGGAGTCAGCTGCGCCAACAGCAGGCCCTCGCGGAGAAGCAGCAGCGTGTGGCAATGGCTGGCTTCCGCCATGACATGGCTTGACACCAGGAGCGTGGTCCCAGCCTCCGCCATGGACCGGAACCGGCTCCAGAGGTCCGCCCGGAGCACCGGATCCAGGCCCACGGTGGGTTCGTCCAGCACCAGGAGCCTGGGTCGCGCCACCAGCGCGCACGCCAGTGAGGCGCGGCTGAGCTGGCCGCCGGAGAGGTTCGCCGTCTTCTGGCGGGCCTCCCTTTCCAGGCCGACGGCGGCGATTGCCTCTGCCGCGTCGGCTTTGCCTTTCCGGTGCATGGCACCGAAGTACCGCACGTTCGCTTCCACCGTAAGGTCCGGGTACACGCTTGGAGACTGGGTCACGTAGCCCACCCGGTGCCGCAGTACGGCACTGCCCGCCGGCACCCCCAGGACGTGCACTGTCCCGGACGAGACAACCTGGGCCCCCACAATGGCGCGCATAAGGGTGGTTTTGCCGCTGCCGGACGGTCCCAGCAGCCCGGTGATGCGGCCTGCGGGGACGGTGAAATCCAGTCCCCGGAGGACCTGCAGCCTGCCCCGCGTGACCATCAGTCCCGAGGCGGCCACGGCCACAGAGGAGTCAGGTTGTTGTGGTTGGGTTGCCGCGTGGGACATGGCGCCTCCGCCGTCGTACAGGCTGCCGGGCACCTTACTGGCCCTGGAATTCACCACCTGATGAATTAAAGCTAGGCACCGCTCTGCTGCCCGTCAATGGGTCCCGAACCGAAAATGCTTGTCAACGTGGGCGCCATCACATAGGTTCGATCTAGCTGCGCTGGAGTGGTTTGGGCGGTCTCACCAGTCCTCACCAGTACTTGGGCGATCACGGCGTTGAGCCACGCCCGGATGCGATGACCAGCCTCACTGGGGGGCCAGGGGCTTTGTTATTCCGGGCGTGGCTCTACTGTGTCCGGCGCCGGAGGTGTCCGACCGGTGCCGGCCACAGTCGGGAGCGGGTGCCGGGTGCCGGTAGATTAGTACCCAGACGAAAATTGTCCGGCCCTGCTGATCCAGCACTTCCCCAGAAACGGATACCACCCGTGGTCCTAAGACTGTCCCAGCTTTTCCTGCGCACCCTGCGTGAAGATCCCGTCGACGCCGAGGTCGCCAGCCACAAGCTCCTGGTCCGCGCCGGATACATCCGCCGGGCAGCCCCCGGCATCTACACCTGGCTTCCGCTGGGGCTCAGTGTCCTGCGCAAGGTCGAGGACATCATCCGTGAGGAGATGGCGGCTATTGGAGCCCAGGAAGTCCACTTCCCGGCGCTGCTGCCGCGTGAGCCGTATGAGGCAACCAATCGTTGGACCGAATACGGTGAGGGCCTGTTCCGCCTCCAGGACCGCAAGGGCGCTGATTACCTCCTGGCCCCCACGCACGAGGAAATGTTCACGCTGTTGGTCAAGGACCTGTACTCCTCGTACAAGGACCTGCCGCTGAGCCTCTACCAGATCCAGAACAAGTACCGTGATGAGGCCCGTCCGCGCGCAGGCCTGCTGCGCGGGCGCGAGTTCATCATGAAGGATTCCTACTCTTTCGATGTTGACGACGCCGGCCTGGACGCCAGCTACGCCGCCCACCGCTCCGCCTACCTGAAGATCTTTGCGCGGCTTGGCCTGGAGGTTGTCCCGGTCGCAGCCACCGCCGGCGCCATGGGCGGCTCCAGGAGCGAGGAATTCCTGTACCCCACGGAGATTGGCGAGGACACCTTCGTCCGCTCGGCATCCGGCTATGCAGCGAACGTCGAGGCCGTAACCACCGTGGTCCCCGAGGAGATCGACTTCAGCGACGCTCCCGCGGCCCAGGTGCTCGACACCCCGGACACCCCCACCATTGAAACCCTGGTGGCCGCCTCGAACCAGATTTTCCCGCGTCCCGACGGCCGCGACTGGACTGCCGCCGACACCCTCAAGAACGTGGTCCTCGCCGTCACGCTGCCCACCGGCGAGCGCCAGATTGTCGTCATCGGTGTACCCGGCGACCGCGCCGTGGACCTCAAGCGCGTCGAGGCAAACATCGGAGCCTTCCTGCCGGTAGCAGGCGAGATCGGACTGGAGGCCGCAGGCGAAGAGGACCTGAAGAAGCACCCGCTGATCGTCAAGGGCTACCTCGGCCCGGGCATGTCCCTGGACCAGGCCCTGCTGGGGTCCGAAGGCGCCGCCGAACTGACCTACCTGGTGGACCCCCGCGTTGTCAGCGGCACCGCCTGGATTACGGGTGCCAACGAGGCTGGCAAGCACGTCTACGGCCTGGTGGCCGGACGCGACTTCACCTGGGACGGTGTCATCGAGTGCACCGAGGTGCGTGCCGGTGACCCCGCGCCTGACGGCTCGGGCCCCCTGGAGACGGCGCGCGGCATTGAAATGGGCCACATCTTCCAGCTGGGCAGGAAGTACGCCGAGGCCCTGGACCTGAAGGTCCTGGACCAGAACGGCAAGCAGGTCACGGTCACCATGGGCTCCTACGGCGTGGGCGTCACCCGGGCCGTGGCAGCGCTGGCCGAGTCCAACCATGATGCCAGGGGCCTGGTCTGGCCCCGTGCCGTGGCGCCTGCGGACATCCACGTCGTGGCCGTCGGCAAGGGCGAGGACATCTTCGCCACCGCTGAACAGCTGTCACTGGACCTTGAGGCGGCAGGCCTTACGGTCATCTACGACGACCGCCCCAAGGTATCGCCCGGTGTGAAGTTCGGCGACGCGGAACTCGTGGGCGTTCCCACCATCCTGGCGGTTGGCCGTGGACTGGTGGATGGCGTGGTGGAGATCAAGGACCGGCGTACAGGCGAAGCGGAAAACGTGGCGGTTGATAAGGCCGTTGACTACGTGGTCAACGCCGTCCGCAACAGCTGAACCGCGGCAGTGGAATTTGGGCTTGAATCCCTCCAACTGACAACGCTGCTCCTGCTGGTGCTGGCAGGCTTCGCTGCCGGCTGGGTGGATGCCGTGGTGGGCGGGGGCGGTCTGATCCAGCTCCCCGCCCTCCTGCTGGTTCCCGGCATCACGCCGGTGCAGGCGCTGGCCACCAACAAGCTGGGCTCGATCTTCGGAACGGCCACCAGTGCCACCACGTATTACCGCCGGGTGGGGCCGGACCTAAGGACGGCCCTCCCCATGGCGGTGATTGCCCTGGCGGGAAGTTTCGGCGGGGCAGTGCTCGCGGCCACGTTGCCGGCCAACGTCTTCAAACCCATCATCGTCGCGGCCCTGGTTGCCGTCGCCCTCTTCACGGCGCTTAATCCCTACGTCGGTGACATCACCGCGCTGCGCCATGACGGCCACAAGCACTATGTGGTGGCATGCCTGATCGGCGCGGTCATCGGCTTCTACGACGGCCTGATCGGACCGGGTACCGGATCCTTCCTGGTCATCGCGCTGGTCTCGGCAATGGGCTACGCCTTCCTCGAGGCCAGCGCCAAGGCAAAGATCGTGAACATGGCCACCAACGCCGGCGCCCTGTTGTTTTTCATGCCGCACGGCTCCATCCTGTGGGGACTTGGCCTGCTGCTGGGCGCGTCAAACATGGCGGGCGGATATCTCGGCGCCCGGACTGCCGTCAAGCAGGGCAGCAAGTTTGTCCGCATCGTCTTCCTGGCGGTGGTGGCGGCCCTCATCATCAAACTCGGCTATGACATCTGGCAGGAAAACTTCGCCTGATCTCCGAAACTGAGTGAGGGGGGACCGGTCCTCGAGGCCCCGCGGGAGCAGGCGTAGCATGCAGGTATGTCACACGGCGACGATGACTACGCCCGGGCCCTGGCAGCCGCCCTTCGCCATGCCACGGGGTGGCTGCACAGCCTTCCGGAGCGGCCCATAGGACCAAGCGCCACTGCGCATGACCTGGCCGGCGTCTTCGGCGGCCCCCTTCCCAGGCACGGAATGCCGGCCGAAGAAGTGCTGGACTTCCTCGCCCGGAGCGCTGGGCCCGGGCTGATGGCCATGCCGTCCGGCCGCTTCTTTGGCTGGGTCATCGGCGGCACACTGCCGGCGGCACTCGCTTCGGACTGGCTTGTCAGCGCGTGGGACCAAAACGCCGGCCTCCGCTACGCCACCCCCGCCGCCGCGGCCATCGAAGAAAGTGCGGGCGCCTGGCTGCTGGAACTGCTGGGCCTGCCCCCGGAGTCCGACGTCGGGTTCGTAACCGGCGCCACGATGGCGAACTTCACCGGAATGGCGGCCGCCCGGTGGCGCCTCCTCGCCGACGCCGGCTGGAACCTGGACCGGGACGGGCTGGCAGGTGCCCCGCGCATCCGCTGCTTCGTCGGCCGGGAACGGCATGACACGGTTGATCTCGGACTGCGCTACCTCGGACTGGGGCAACCAACGGCGGTGGCTGCAGACCACCAGGGCCGCCTGCTTCCCGAGGCGCTGGACGCGGCGCTGGGGGAAGGCGGGGGACCGGCGCTGGTCTGCCTGCAGGCGGGCAATGTGCACTCCGGCGCCTTCGATCCGTTTCCCGAGGCGATCGCCGTCGCCAGGAAGCATGGCGCGTGGGTGCATATCGACGGCGCGTTCGGGTTGTGGGCGGCAGCAGCCCCCGGACTGCGCCACCTGACCAATGGATACGAGGAGGCGGACTCATGGGCGACGGACGCGCACAAGACGCTGAACGTGCCCTACGACTGCGGGATCGCCATCGTCCGGGACGCAGCCGCGCTCCGCTCCGCCATGGGCCTGCACGCCAGCTACCTGGTGCACGACGCCGAAGGGCCCGGGGACCCGTTCGAGAAAGTGCCCGAGCTTTCCCGCCGCGCACGCGGCGTGCCGGTCTGGGCTGCCCTGAAAAGCCTTGGCCGTGACGGCGTGGCAGCACAGGTGCACGGTTTGGCGGCAGCCGCCTCGGACATCGCCGCCGGGCTCGCCGGGCTGGATGGCGCCGAGGTCCTTAACAACGTCGATTACACCCAGGTGTGCGTCGCCTTTGGCGACGACGGCACCACCCGCGCGGTCACGGCCCGCATCATCGAGGACGGCAGGGTCTGGATGTCCGGCTCCCGCTGGCACGACCGGGACATCCTGCGGGTCTCCGTCAGCAACTGGCAGACGGCCGAAGAAGAAGTGCGCCTTGCTGTGGCAGCCGTGGGCTCGGCCCTCGCCGCAGTCCGCAGCAGCTGAGCGGATAACACCGTCAGTCGGTACCGGCTGCCGCGCCCGGCTCCGGCAGTTCCTGCACTGGCGGCAGGTCCGGCAAAGTCCGGCCGGCCAGGGTACTGGCCACCCAGAGTGAACGTGCCAGATCGCCCTGATGGCCTGGCTTCCCGGCATAGCCCAGCGCGTTGGAAACCTCCCTGGCGACGGCCCACTGCCTGGCCACCTCGCCATCCAGTCCCGCGGCGGCGCTGAAGTCGCCGCACCGGCGCCGCAAGGCTTCGGCCGCGCCGCCGGCCGGCAATCCGCTGATCCGGTTCCACAGCAGGGGTGCCACGGCATACTCGGGCTCGCCGATCATGGGCTGGGGGTCGATGGCTGCATAGTCCGCCGCCGTCGGCCGTCCGTCCATGCTGCCCGGCCTGGCCAGGACATTGAGGAAATGCAGGTCAGTATGAACCAGGACATCCCGTCCGGACCGCCGTCCCACCGCACCCCGCGTCTGGCAAACCTCCAGCGCGGCTTCCAGCAGCCAGCGGGGGAACGGGCGGCCCAGCTGCTCCCAGTCGGCGGGCAGGTCATCGCTCCACTGCTCGGCGCGGGCGGCAATATGGTCGAACTCCCGCCACTGCGGCCGGTGGTCCGGTGTGAGGCTCAACTGCCGCACCAGCCCGCCCCACACTTCGGCAGCCGCCTCAAAGGGCACTGTGGCAAGCGAGCTGCCGGCGTCCAGCCGCTGCAGGAGCATGGCGCACGTGCCCGCGTCCGCTTCGAGCAGGGCCACCGCGCCCTCCCCACCCCACAGCTCCAGCGCGTGCCGCTCAACCCGGGCTTCGTCGTGCGGAAAGGCAACTTTGAGGGCCGCCGTGGAACCATCGGCCTGCCGTACCGGTACCACCACGCCGCCGTGCCCGTTCCAGGGAAGGCTGCCGGCGGGGAGGTCGGTTTCGAGGCGCCATTGCTCCAGCCGGCCCTGGATCAGGTCCGGCAGCGAGGCAAGCCAGGCACGTCCTGCGCTGCTCCGGCTGTACCGGACGGTAAGGTCCGGCGGGATGGGTACTGCTGCTGGCGGGTTCATCAGGTCCAGCCTAGGCGCCCGGGGCGGGCTTCCGGCGCGGGCAGGGCGGGGGACCCGGAAGTCCTGTCCTTACTGCGGCAGCAGAGGCAGCCGCGCCTCGTCCAGCATCATTCCGGGAACAGCGCCCGGGTCCCCGCCCCAGTGCACTGTCCGGGCCGCGGCCGCCTGCAAGCCCGCCATCGCCCACGCACGGGCGGAGCCGTCGGTCAGTGCCACCACGTCTCCATAAGCGGGAAGGGTCGCAGCCTCCAGCCGCGCCAGTCCGGCGGCGGGCGCAGCCAGGAAAGCGG
>NZ_JBNHFD010000033.1:0-35474 GCF_059089865.1 Arthrobacter sp. Y3221157 | reverse complement strand
GCTCTCGGCGGTCGCGCTGGCGGAAGGACGGCTGGTGGGCGACGCCTCGACCTCGAGGCCGGCGCTTGGCGAGGGTGCCGGCTTTTTCACTCCGGCGTCGATGCCTGCCAAGGGTAATTGTGCGTCACCAGCCGCCCCCACCGCTGCACCTCCGGTTTCGACGCCGTCCCCGCCTGCCGCCGCGGCACCGGCTTTGCCGTTATCGGCGCCGGCCTTGGGAACGAAGATGGACGTCAGGCCGCCGAGCCCCTCGGGGCTCTGGGCTGCTGTGGCCGTCAGCACAGTGAGCATGGCGGCGGCGGCTGCGATGGCGGTCAGCCGCACTGTCGGCTTCGGAGCATGCGCCCCGCCGTGGTGTCCGTGCCCGGGACCGTGGACGGCAGCGGCAGCCGCCTCCGGTCCCTTCCGGGACCAGCTGGCCGGCCGGACCGGCAAATGACTGCCCCCTGCGACGGGGTCCGTGGCTTCGGCTTCCGGCTCCACGGCCGCCGCGGGAGCAGCCTCCGGCAGTGCCAGTACCGCGGACACGGCGGCCCCGAGGCAGATGGAGGATTTGGGATCGGCATCGACGGCGATGGGCCGGTCCAGCTGTTCGGAGATCAGCTGCGCCACCAGCGGGATCCGGGAGGAACCACCGATGAGCAGGACGGCGGTGAGGTCTGCAGGTTCCAGCTCCAGCTGAGCCAGCGACTGTTCCAAGGCGTCTACGGTATCGCGGACCGGTTCCTCGATCAGTGCCTCGAACTCGGACCGGACCAGGCGGACCTGCTGCTGGAGGCCGGGCAGGAGCACGGAGATGCTGGTCTCGCTGTCCGAGGACAAGGCTTCCTTGGCTTCCACGCATTCCCGCCGCAGCCGGGCCAGCGCCGCGAGCACGTTGGGGTCTTCGGCGTCCAGGCCGGCCATGGCTTCGCCGGTGTTTCCGGCCACAAAGCGGAATACTGCGGCGTCAAAATCGGCGCCGCCGAGGTCCTCAATGCCTTCCGGCCGTCCCAGCACCTCGAACCGGTTGCTGCCGGTTTTGCGGAGGACAGCGGTATCGAAGGTCCCGCCGCCGAGGTCGTAGACCGCCACCGTACTGCCGTCCTCCACCCGGACCTGCGATGCGTAGTGCAGCGCAGCCGCCTCGGGCTCAGCCAGCAGCGTGACGTTTGGCAGGCCGTGGGCCGCGAGGGCGTCCCGGACCACGGACGTGCGGTGGCTGCCCCAGGCGGCGGGGTGGGTCAGGATGATTTCCGACGGCGGCTCCCCCTCCCGTTCCGCTGCCCGGTCCGCCACCCAGCGGGCCATGGTGGCAAAGACGTCTTCGGGCGGAAGGGACAACGTGCCCGCGGAAATCGGGACGGAATCGCCAATCCGGCGCTTGAACTCCCGCACCATGCGGCCGGGGGAATCGAGGCCACGGCGCTCTGCTGCCTCCCCCACCAGGATGGGGCCCTCCTCCGGGTAGTACACCACGGATGGCACAGCAGACCCGCGTAGACCCAGGGGAAGGCACTCCGGAATGGGTTTGATCCCCTGCTGAAAACGGACAACGGCGGCTGCCGTGAAACTGGTCCCGACGTCAATGGCGAGAACGTAGCTCATGGGGTACCTCAGGCATACTTGCGTTCCGCCTGCAAACTTCATCACGGGCGAACCTCACCAACGTAGCATCACCGGAGGACCGGGAACACCCCTATTGCTACATCGAATTGTTATTTGCCCGGGCCACTCCGGGCTTTCCGGAGAATCCCCTGTTCAGAGGCCCGAGTAGGAGTGGAGGCCGTTAAAGAACTGGTTCACGATGGTGAAGTTGAAGATCACGCAGAGGTAGCCCACGATCGAGAGCCAGGCCGCCCTGTTGCCCGTCCAGCCGCGGGTGGCCCGGGCGTGCAGGTAACCGGCGTAGACCACCCAGATAACGAACGTCCAGACTTCCTTGGTATCCCAGCCCCAGAAGCGTCCCCAGGCCTTCTCCGCCCAGATGGCGCCGAACATCAGCGTGAAGGTCCAGCCGATGAAGGCGATGGCGTTGATCCGGTAGGACAGGTTCTCCAGGCTGAGCGCGGAGGGCACCAGGCGCATGAAGCCGAGCTTGTCGGCGCCGCCGGCAGCCACCGTCTTCTGCCGGTGGGACTGGACCAGCTGCAGGGCGGACATGGCGAAGGTCAGCGTGAACAGCGCTGATGAGAGCACGGCGATGGAGACGTGGATGATCAGCCAGTAGCTCTGCAGGGCGGGAACCAGGTGCCCGACCGGTGTCCAGTAGGCCACAGAGGCAGCCACCAGCATGATGATGGCCAGGCCCACCACGAACGTTCCCAGGAACCGGAGGTCCCGCCGGACCAGGACCAGGAGGAACACGGCAATCGCCACGAACGCGCCGGTGGTCAGGAACTCGTACATGTTGCCCCACGGCACGCGCCCCGCGCCGAGCGCCCGGGTCACCACGCCCGCACCGTGGATCAGCGCACCGAGGACGGTCAGGGCTACCGCTACCCGGGCGGGAGCGCGGCGCTCGGCCGCATACTTCATGTCGGCGTCGGCCGTGACCACTCCCCCGGCACCGGCCGCTTTGGCCGTGGACGACGACGGCCGCTCGGCCCGGCCTGCAGGCCCGCCAAGGCGAGCCTCATCAGGGCGGGATCCGGCAGCTGAGGACTCTGCCCCTGCCCCGGCTGCTACCGGAACTTTGACTGCTTCTTCAGCCTGCGCGGCCTTGAGGTCGATGGCCCGCAGCGCCTTGCTGCTCTTGGCGAGGTCCCAGGCGAAGGCGATGAAGGCAACCGTGTAGGTGCCCGCCGCCAGCAGCATGAAGAGCTCGCTGTACTGGCCCATGGTCTCGTTGATTCCGAACGGCATTACTGGTCCTTTTCGGGCCCGGAGGGGCCTGCTGGGGTGGTTACGGAGGAAGGTTCTGCGGGCGCGTCCCCTGGCAGCCGCCATTCGGTGGAGAACAGCTTGCGGAGGGTGGCAGCCTCGGCGGCCAGGCGGTGGTCCTCACCGCGGGCCAGGAGCCCGTACTCCACCATGGTCCGGCCGTCTTCGTGGGTTCCGGTGCGGACCCACGCACGACGGCGGTTGACGTACAGGGAGAGGATCAGGCCGGCAACAGCGAGCAGCGCAAAGATCAGGGCGTACAGCTGGCCGGGATTGTGGTGGATGTCCACGCCGATGTAGCGCTTCACGCCGTCGAAGCTGATGCTGCCCTTGCCGTCCGGCAGGGTGTAGGAAGTTCCGGGCCCCAGGGTGATGCCACCGGCATCAAGGTTGCGGGCATTCAGCGGCGTCAGGTCCTCCACGTCCAGCTCGAAGACGTTCTGCGGAGCGCCGTCGTCCAGGCCAAGGTCTCCAAAGTAGGAGTTCAGGCTCAGCTGCGGGTTGAAGAGCTCCGGGTCCCCGCTGAAGGACACGCCCTCATCCGTGACGAACGCGGTGGGGAGGAAGAAGCCTGCGAAGCCCAGCTGGTCCGGCCTGGCATCGGGGACCTTGATAACCACGGACGAGTAGTAATTATCCCCTTGCAGCTTGGCCACCACGGGCCCCTGCATGGCGATGTTGCCCTCCCCGTCCCGGATGGTCACCACGGGCGCGTACCCGTTGCCGGTGAGGTAGATGCTGGTGCCGCCCAGGGTGACGGGGTCGTTCACCTTCAGGGTCTCCTGCTTGGCGGGCGCGTCCGGGTTTTCCCGTGTGGTCACGGCGGCGGCGAAGTCGATGGGCTGGCCGAACTTGCCCTGGGACTCGCGGTCGAAGGTGATGTCGAACTTGTCCAGCTGGATGGAGTACGGCTGCAGCTGGCTGGACTGGAAGTTGGTGCCCGGGTTGAACTGGTCGTAACCCACCAGGGTGTTGACGAAGGTGTCGCCCTCCACGAGGATCCGCTGGCCGCTGTAGCCGAACAGTCCTCCAATTGCCACCGAAACCAGCACGCCGATCAGGGAGGTGTGGAAGACGAGGTTGCCCACTTCCTTCAGGAAGCCGCGTTCGGCACCCAAAGACGGCCGTGCGCCGTCGTCGTCCCTCACTTCAACGCGGTAGCCGCGCTTCCGCAGCAGCCCGGCGGCACCGTGGATGGCGTCCGACGCCGGGATTCCCGCGGAGGCGGGAATGACCAGTGTGCCGTACTCGGGCAGGCGGGAGAGTCGCTTGGGGGTGCGCGGCGGCTGGGAGCGCATCGCCTTGTAATGGGCGATGGCGCGGGGCACCACGCAACCGATGAGGGAGATGAACAGCAGCAGGTAGATGGCCGAGAACCATGCCGAGGAATACACGTCGTAGAGCTGCAGGGAGTCCAGCAGCTTGCCGTAGTCCGGGTTGTCCTTGATGTACTGGGTCACCACGGCCGGGTTGGCCGGGCGCTGCGGGAAGAGCGAGCCCGGGACCGCGGCGACAGCCAGGAGCAGCAGCAGGAACAGGGCCGTCCGCATGCTGGTCAGCTGGGTCCACGCCCAGCGCAGCATTTCCTTGGGGCCCAGGGCGGGCAGCGCGGCTCCGGCCTTGGCCTCCAGGACTTTGGCGCCGGGCTCGTTGCCGCCTGCCTCGGCCGGGGACTTCTTCTCTACGTTCACACGCTCGCTCATCAGATTGGCAACTTCACGTCGGTTTGGAACCAGTACTGCAGCTCGGTCACCCAAGCTCCCCACACCCCGGTGGCCATCAGCAGGCCCAGGACCACCAGGATGCCGCCGCCGATGCGCTGGATGGCCAGGCGGTGCTTGCGGAAGAACGCCATCACGCCCATGCCACGGCGCAGGGCGAGGGCGATCAGCAGGAACGGGATGCCCAGCCCCAGGCTGTAGACGAAGGCAAGGAACGCACCCTTGGCGGCGGAGGAACCGCCGGAGAGGCTCAGCAGCTGCACGGCGGAGTAGGTGGGGCCGATGCAGGGCGCCCAGCCCAGCCCGAAGGTCAGGCCCAGCAGCGGCGCGCCCCACAGGCCTGCCGGCGGCTTGGCATGGATTTTCGCATCGCGCTGCAGCCAGCTGAAACCGCCCATGAACACCACACCCATGACGATCACCAGGAGGCCAAGCAGCTGCGTGATCCAGGCATTCTGGGAGCCCGTGATGAGGGTTCCCAACTGGCCGAAGGCACCGCCCAGGAGCACGAAGATCACGGAGAAGCCCAGGACGAACAGCCCGATGCCCACCAGCATGCGGCCACGCTTCTGCTTCTGCAGGTCTACGCCGCTGAGGCCCGTGACGTAGCCCAGGTAGCCGGGGACCAGGGGCAGGACGCAGGGCGAAAGGAAGGAAACCAGTCCCGCGAGCAGGGCCACGGGTATGGCCAGGAGCAGCGAGCCGCTCAGGATGGTTTCGGCGAAGGGACTGTTCACGGGTCCGCTACTCTGCCACGGCTGCGGCGATGAGGGCCTTGAGGGTGCCCTTTTGGATCTCCCCCAGGACGCGGGACGCCACGCGCCCCTCCTTGTCCAGCACCAGCGTGGTGGGTACGGCCCCCGGCGGGACCAGTCCGGACACGGCGAGCAGGACTCCGCCGTCCTTGTCGTCGAAGCTGGGATAGGTCAGGTTGAACGTCTTGTCGAACGCCTCGGCGGTGGCCTTCTCGTCGCGGAGGTTGACGCCGAAGAACTGCACGCCCTGGTCCCTGAACTCCTGGTGGAGCTCCTCCAGGATGGGCGCTTCAACCCGGCACGGGGCGCAGGCGGCGAACCAGAAGTTCAATACCGTCACCTTGCCCTGGAAATCCGCCGGTGCCACTGCCGTGCCGTTGAAGAGCGTGCCGTTGATCTGGACGGCCGATTTGCGGTCCGCCGCGGCGAACTCCGTGACGGAACCGTCCCCGGCCACATAGTTCTTGTTGTCCCCGGCCTTCGCCTGCTGCGCCAGGGCGTCCTCCTGGGCGCAGCCGGACAGGCCCATGGTCAGGGCGGTCAGGGCCAGGCCACCGGCAGCGAGGACGCTGCGGCGGGAACTGACAGGCCCTTTGCCTGCCGGGGTGTTCCTGAAATTGCTGTCGGTCACTACTAGGCTCCAGGGGTGCTGGCGGCACCGGGAAGAAGGGACGCCGCTGGTTCGCTGTACTGGACGCGCAGGAGCGTACCGTCGTCGTCGAACACCAGCGACGTGATGGATGTCAGGGTGCATTGGCGCTTCCGCGGGTCATGCCACAGCGGCTTGCCCTCGGCGTTGAGGCGGGTTGCCCAGATGGGAAGCTGGTGGCTGACCATGATTGCCTCGGGGCCGGCCGAGCCGAAATCGCCGTCCGCAAGTTCGATGGCGCGAAGACGGGCTTCCTGGACTGCCGCCATCACCCGCGAGGCCTGCTGCTTGTACGGCTCGCCCCAGGACGGGCGCAGGGGGTTGACCAGCCGGGGCCAGTGCTTGGGCCGGCGCAACTCGGCCTTGCTGACCTTCATGCCCTCGAAATAGTTTTCGGCCTCGATGATCCGCTCATCGGTGTGGATTTGCAGGCGCAGCGCCTCCGCGGTGGGAGCCGCCGTTTCCTGGGCCCGGTCCAGCGGCGAAGCGGCCAGGTAGGTGATCCGGGCACCGTTTTCCACCCGCTGCCGAAAGTGCTCGGCGAGCATGCGGGCCATCTCCCGCCCAAGTTCGGACAGGTGGAATTCGGGCAGCCTTCCATACAGGACGCCGTCCGGATTGTGGACTTCGCCATGACGGAGCAGATGGACAGTGGCTTGGGGCATGTTTACCAGTTTCTCAAAGATGGCGTGCGATCCGAAATCTTCCGCACATGCTTTCTACAAAGAGTAGAACTGAAGTTTTTGAAGAAATGTTCCGAAGGCGGGAACAAAAGATGCAAATGCATGTTTATACTGGATGCAGCAAGATAGTTGAGGCTTCAACAGATGAAGCTTCAACGCAACGTCCCCGGCACGCAAGAATCAAGGAGCATCACCATGGCACTTCCCGCAGACATCACCACCGGCACCTGGACCCTCGACAACTCCCACAGCGAGATCGGCTTCACCGTCCGCCACGCAGGCATCAGCAAGGTCCGCGGCCAGTTCACCGAAGCCGCCGCCACCCTGCAGCTCGCGGAGGATGTGGCCGATGCCAGGATCGAGGCCACCATCAACACCGCCAGCTTCAACTCCGGCGACGCCAACCGCGACGGCCACGTCAAGGGCGAGGACTTCTTCGACGTGGAGAAGTTCCCGGAAATCTCCTTCGTCTCCAACGGCCTGGTCGCCAAGGGCAACAGCTACGAACTGAACGGCGACCTCACCATCAAGGGCGTCACCCGCCCGGTGACACTGGAGACCGAATTCAACGGCGTGGCCGTTGACCCGTTCGGCAACACCCGCGCCGGTGTTTCCGCCGAGACCACCATCAGCCGCAAGGACTTCGGCCTCACCTGGAACGCCGTCCTGGAAACCGGCGGTGTCCTGGTCAGCGACAAGGTTGCCATCAACCTGGAACTGGCGTTCATCGCTCCCGCCGCGTAAGCAGCCCCCCGGAACAACCTCCGGCACCGGCCAATGGCCCGGCGCCGGAGGTTTCCGTATTAATGGCGTCCGTCGTCCCGGCCTGCCCAATCAAGCCGTCGCCCCTTGCACGGGAGCAGTCCTGCCCACCGAGCCTCGGCCTGACACCGCCGGGCGGGACTACAGTGAACGCCATGACCAACTCTTCCCGCCTGCCGCAGAGCGGCTTGGGCGTGCTGTTTTCAGTCGCCGGCCGGCCCGTCGAAATTAAGGTCTCATTCTGGATCTGGTTTGTGGGCGGGGTCCTTGCCGTGATGGGCGGGCTCCTGGGGATGCTGGCATCCCTGGTGCTCTTTGCCGCCGCGCCCGCGGCCGCTGCAGCCGTCGTCGCCCTGATGCTGCTGGCCGCCGCCGTTGGGGCCGCGCAGATGGTCTTCGCCGTCAAGATGAAAGCCGGCCGGAACTGGGCGCGGGTGGCCCTGACGGTGCTTGCCGGGATCACCCTGGTCCTGGCCGGAGTTAATACGGCATCGGGCATGGGGCAGGGTGCCGGAAACTGGACAGCCTTCCTGGTCAGCCTGGCGGCAACAGTGCTGATGTGGCTGCCGAATGCGCAGGCCTGGTTCGCCGCCGCCGCGGCGCGGAATACCTCGGCAGAATGACCCACAAGGCGCCAGCCCGGGGGTACGGTGGACTTAAGCCTTGCTGGGGGTCGGCGCAGGACCGGTCCCGGCAGCCTCCCTGGAATCCGACCTGCAGAAGGACCGCTCATGAGCACTCCTCCAGTCCCGCCGCCCGTACCCAACGATGACCAGTCCGGAAACCAGCCCGGCAACCAGCCCCGCTACGGTGAAAACGCTCCGCAGTACGGGCAGAACGCACCCCAGTACGGGCAAAACCCGCCGCAGTACGGGCAGAACGCGCCGCAGTATGGTTCCCAGCCGCCGTCGGCCCCGCAGTACGGACAAAACGCACCGCAGTATGGGCAGAACCCGCCGCAGGCTCCCGGCTACGGCCAGCAGCCGTTCGGCCAGTCGTCCTACGGCCAGTCCCCGTACGCCCAGTACCCGTCGGAGCAGCCGCAGCCTTCCGGCGCCAATGGCGTGCCCCAGCTCGTTAACATCTCCTTCTGGCTGTTGATTGCGTCCGCGGTAATCTTCGTGGTCTCCCTGCTGACGGGCCTTACCCAGCTGGACGACCCGCTGTTCCGCCAGACCTTCGAGGACCAGATGGAAGCCGGCGGCGCCACGGGAGTCACGTACGAGGACATTAAAGGCATCATCGCCGGCACCCTGATGGTGTTCGCCATCATCGGCGCAGGCCTGTACCTGCTGGTGGCCTTCTTCGTCCGCAAGGGCAAGAACTGGGCCCGCATCCTGGGCACGGTGTTCGCGGCCCTGTCCATCTTCGGGCTGTTCGGTCCACCCACCATCGGAACCCTGGGCACCCTGCTGGGGATCGCCGCCATCGTCCTGCTGTACCTGCCCGCTGCTGCTCCCTATTTCCGCAAGCAGCAGCCGTTCGCCAACCCGTACGGCGGCGGCTTTGGAAACCCGTACGGCCGGTAATACCTGCTAACGAAAGCGGCCCGGGAAGCGCAATGCATCCCGGGCCGTTTTCTGTACCTACGCAGTCTGCCCCGGAGCCTGCGCCCGCTGCGCGTGGTAGGCCAGGATCTGCAGTTCGGTGGCCATGTCCACCTTGCGCAGATTGACCCCTTCGGGAACCTGCAGCATGACAGGGGCGAAGCTCAGCACGCTGTGCACGCCGGCGGCCACCACCCTGTCGCATACGTCCTGGGCCACGGCCGCCGGGAGCGCCAGCACCACCATGTTGGCTCCGGTGCGGTGCAGGACCTTTTCCAGGTCCGCAACATCGCTGACGCGCAGCCATCCCACTTCGTTGCCCACCACCATCGGGTCCGCGTCAAAAATGGCCACGACGTCGAACCCGCGGGATTCGAAGCCACCGTAGCGTGCCAGGGCCTTGCCCAGGTTGCCGGCGCCGACTATCGCCACTTTCCAGTCGTGGGTGAGGCCGAGGGCAGCAGCGATATGGCGGCTGAGGTACTGCACCTCGTAACCCACTCCGCGGGTGCCGTAGGAGCCCACATGGGACAGGTCCTTGCGCAGTGTGGAGGAGCTGACGCCTGAGGCTTCGGCGAGGGACTCGGAGGAGACGCGCTCCACTCCGTCGGCAAGCAGGGTGTTCAGGGCGCGCAGGTAGAGCGTCAGCCGGGCCACGGCTGCGGGCGGAATCTGTTTGGCCGGGGTACCCGCGGCGTCCGGAAGATCCGGGACAGCCTGTGGAGTCGAGTCCAGCGAAGTCACCAGCCCCTCCCTTGAGTCGCGTTGTGACTCCACTCTAGAGCCCTCCCGCCGGTGCCCACAAAGCAGGTGCAATCAAGCGCAACGCTCCCCCGTTTACTGTGCCATGGCGCGCTGGAGGACGCGTTCCAGGCGGGCTTCGTCGATCTTCCAGAAGTCGCGCTGCACCCCGTCCACCAGCACCACCGGTATCTCCTCCGCGTAGCGGTCCCGCAGCTCCGGCTGCTGGTCCACCAACTCTTCCGTCCACTCAAGGCCCAGCGAGGCAGTGACCCGCGAAACGGCGTCGCGCGCTTCCTCGCAAAGGTGGCAATTGGCTTTGGTAAGGAGGACGACGCGGGGGATGGCCATGGCTTAACCGTAGCCCCGTTCGCGGTGCCGGGCACGCCGACGGCTTCGTCCCACTGGATTGACTAGACTCGAGTCCATGCCCGAGGAGAAGTACGTTGCCGTAGTCACCAAGCCGGTTGCTGCGCCACAACCGGGCGAGGCGGCCTTCTTCGACGTCGACAACACGCTCATGCGCGGGGCCAGCCTGTTCCACGTGGCGCGCAAGATGCACCAGCGCGGCGCCTTCACCATGGCCCAGGCCGCCGGCTTCGCGTGGAAGCAGTTGAAGTTCATGGCGCGGGGCGAGAATATCGACGACGTCCATGCCGTCCGTGATTCCGCCCTGACACTGGCCGCCGGCATCACCGTCGATGACATCAAGGCATTGGGCGAGGAAGTCTACGACGAGATGATCGCGTCACGGATCTGGCCCGGAGCCAAGGCGCTGGCAGAGCAGCACCTGCGGGTGGGCCGCCGTGTCTGGCTGGTCACGGCCACCCCCATCGAAGTGGCAACGGTCATTTCCACCCGCCTGGGCCTCACCGGCGCGCTTGGCACGGTGGGCGAAATATCGGAGGGCATGTACACCGGCCGCCTGGTGGGCGACATCCTGCACGGGTCCGCCAAGGCCGTGGCCGTCCGGGCCATCGCCGACGCCGAGGACCTGGACCTCAAGCGCTGCTGGGCCTACAGCGATTCCTATAACGACATTCCACTACTCTCGCTGGTTGGCCATCCCGTTGCGATTAATCCGGACGTCCGGCTCCGCCGCCACGCCCGCGACAACAACTGGCCCGTCTACGACTTCCGGGCGGGACGGCGCGCCGCAACGTTCGGCCTCAAGGCAGCCACCGCCGGCGGGGCGGTCTACGGCCTGTGGAAGGGCTTCGCCCGCATCCGCGGCCCGCGCATCTAGGTAGCCGAGAACAAAGAAATGCCCGCCGCCTGGAAGGCGACGGGCATTCACGCTGTTCGAAGTATTGCTACTTCTTGTTGCGGCGCTGGTGACGGGTCTTGCGAAGCAGCTTGCGGTGCTTCTTCTTGGCCATACGCTTGCGACGCTTCTTAATTACTGAACCCACGAAAGTTCCTTACAAACTAGATGCAGTACCTGCCTGCTGGAACGGGTCCGTGGACGAAGC
The DNA here is from genome assembly GCF_059089865.1 of Arthrobacter sp. Y3221157. Classification (NCBI taxonomy): domain Bacteria; kingdom Bacillati; phylum Actinomycetota; class Actinomycetes; order Micrococcales; family Micrococcaceae; genus Arthrobacter; species Arthrobacter sp. Y3221157. The sequence goes on along the minus strand of NZ_JBNHFD010000033.1, from coordinate 24,282 downwards.
TACGAACTGAACAACTGACAGATTCTTACAATGACGTAAATCGTTCCTTAACAGGGTACCGCCTATCCGGAGCGGCCTTTGACAGGCCTCCTCAGCCGGTCTCGGTGTGGCCCTCCACCACAGCACCCTTGAGGTACTGCTCGACGGCGTTCTCAGGGACCCGGTAGGAGCGGCCAAAGCGCACCGCGGGCATTTCACCGGAGTGCACCAGGCGGTACACAGTCATTTTGGAGACGCGCATGACCTGGGCTACTTCAGCCACGGTGAGGAACTTCGCGTTGGAGAAGTTCTGTTCCGACATTTCCCTATTCCTTTGCTGACGGATGGACAACAGTGACCCCAGGTACATGCCAATGCGGTGTTCCGATGCTGAGCCATCCACCAACCACTTACCTAGATACTCTAGATGTTCCTGTGGCAGATGTGAAAGTAGTGCGCTCCCCTATTTCACCGCACGCCGCTTCCGTGCAGACGCCGCCAACTGGTCCAGGACCGATGCGGTCACGTCCCACTCCATGCAGGCATCGGTGACGCTCTGGCCGTACACCAGCTCGTCCCGGCCCGCCGCGTGCCCGGCAACATCCAGGTTCTGGGCCCCGCCCACCAGGAAGCTCTCCAGCATGACGCCGGCAATGGCCTGGGCGGAGGTGCCGCCATCCTCAAGCTGTGCGCCGATTTCGAGCGCCACCTCTGCCTGCCGGTGGTGGCTCTTGCCGCTGTTGGCGTGGCTGGCGTCCACGATCAGCCGCGGGTTCAGCTGCTTCCCGGCCAGCTTCGCCGAGGCGGCTTCGACGTCGGCTGCAGAGTAGTTGGGGCCCTTCCGCCCGCCGCGCAGAATCACATGGGTGTCCGGGTTGCCGGCAGTAGCCACCAGCGCCGCCCGGCCTTCGCCGTCGATGCCCAGGAATGCCTGCGCCGCCGCAGATGCACCGCAGGCATCGATGGCCACCTGGAGGTCGCCGTCGGTCCCGTTCTTGAAGCCGATGGGCATGGACAGGCCGGAGGCGAGCTGCCGGTGGATCTGGCTTTCCGTGGTGCGCGCCCCGATGGCGCCCCAGGAGATCAGGTCCGCCATGTACTGCGGGCTGATGGGCTCGAGGAATTCGGTGGCGGTGGGCAGCCCCAGGGCTGTGACCTGCTGCAGGAAGTGCCGGGCTGTCCGCAGGCCGGTGACCATGTCGTGGCTGCCGTCCAGCCGGGGATCGTTGATCAGGCCCTTCCAGCCCACGGTGGTGCGGGGCTTTTCGAAGTAGGCCCGCATGACGATCAGCAGGTCTGCCTTGTGCTTCTCGGCCTGGCTGACCAGCCGGCGGGCGTATTCGAGCCCTGCCTTGGGGTCATGGATGGAGCAGGGGCCGACGATGACCAGCAGGCGGTCGTCAACGCCGTCCATGATGGCGCGGACTTCATCGCGTCCGCGTTCGACGACGTCCGCCACGCGGGCGTCCAGGGGAAGTTCTGCGATGAGTTCGGAAGGGGCGGGCAGCGCAGTGAATTCGCTGACCCGCAGGTTCGAGGTGGATTTTGCGGCTGCTGCTGTTGCGGTGCTCATGTTCGGGTCCTGTTCCAGATGGGAAGCGGGCCCAGTTCAGAACCCGCCGGAGAAACGGCGAAGGGCAGAGAATGATCTCTGCCCTGTTGGCTCTGAAGGTGGTTGGATGCGTGTCAGTTAGACGCGGGCCCCTCCAGAGCCAACGAAAAATACGCATACCAACGGTTAGTCATGGGAAAGACCATAACCCCGCCGGACAGGACTGCAAAATCGGCTGCGTCACATTCCACCCCAGCTAGCGTGATTCCTGCAGGCCTGCCACCAGCTCCGCATGTCTCTTATCGGTGAGGCGGTACCAGTACATTGCTGCCGCTGCTGCCAGGGTCAGTGCACCGGGCAGCAGTCCCGCGGCGGCTCTGATGGCAAAGAGGGCAGCGTCCGACTGCGCCGCAGCCGCTGACGCATAGCCGCCCCAGGCCAGGGAGAAGGCCACCACTCCCCCGCCGAAGCCCATGCCCAGCTTCCGGGTTGCCGCCAGGAGCGCATAGTTGATGCCCTGCACGCGCACGCCGGTCTTCCACTCGCCGTACTCCACCGTGTCGGCAATCAGAGCCCAGGTCACAATGCCCACCGACGCGGACGACAGCATGGCCAGCACGATGCCTGCAACGGCAAGCCACGGCAGGGTTGCCGGAACCAGGAAGACCAGCAGGCCACCCAGTGCCCCGGTGCAGCCGCCGGCCGCGTAAACAGCTTTCTTGCCCCACCGGGCCACGATGCGCGGCATCACGACGGCGAGCGCCAGGGTGATGGCAACCTGCGCGGCCGCCATGACCGGAAACAGGTCCACCCGGGACAGGACATCGCGGAGGTAGAAGAACTGTGCGGCTCCGGTGGCGCTGGCGCCGGTGACGAACAGCACCGAACTGACGCAGAGGACCACCAGCGGGGAATTGGCTTTCAGCGCGCCCACACTTTGGAGCAGCGTAATGGTGGGAACGCTGCCGGCGATCCGTTCCCGGCAGGCAATCCCGGTGAACGCGTACAGCCCTGACCCCACAGCCGCGAAAACCAGCGTCATGACCGTGAAGATCTCCTGCATGTCCCCGCCTGCGCCGAGCAGCGGGGCAACGAAGAAGCCAAGCGTTGCCCCCACCGACAGACCGCCGATGGTCCGGGCCCCGGCCAGCCGGGCCCGTTCCCGCGGGTCCTGGGTCATGGCTCCCACCAGGCAGCCGTAGGGCACGTTCACCAGGCTGTAGGCCAGGCACACCAGGCCGTAGGTGCAGTACGCGTACAACAGCTTCACCCCAGGGTCCGCCTCAGGGACGTGGAAAACCGCCGCACTGAGCAGGAGCGGGATGAAGCCGAACATCAGGTAGGGCCGGAATTTGCCCCACCGCCTGCTGTGCACGCGGTCCACGATGCGTCCGGCGGCAATGTCCGTGAAGGCGTTGAACACCCGCGCCACCACCAGCAGGGTCCCGGCGGCAGCGGCGCCAATTCCTGCCACGTCCGTGTAATACACCAGCAGGAACATGTTCGCGGTGCTGATGATCATGCTGTTGGCGGCGTCGCCTGCCCCGTAGCCCACAATGCCGAGCCTGCTGAGTTGTTTCATGTGTTCCCGTCCCTGCCGCCGGAAACCGTTTTCTCACAGCCGCAGAAAGGAACTTACCCCAGAATCGTCCGCAGAAACAGGAACCGCCGGATCCGCGGCGTTTGCCGGCGGATTGCTACAACCGTGTGAGCTGCGGGGCGAAGACCTGGAGCGGGCTGCTGGCCGCCACCAGGGCGCGCAGTTCGGCCAGGCCGCCGGTCACCGCACCGGCCGCCCGCGCCTGGACCAGGACGTTGCCAAGGGCGGTGGCTTCAACCGGTCCGGCCACCACTTTCCGGCCCGTCACATCTGCTGTGAGCTGGCAGAGCAACTGGTTCTGCGAGCCGCCGCCCACCACGTGCACCGCTTCCACGGCACGGTCCGCGAGCTTCTCGGCGTCACGGATCGTTCGGGCATAACCGGCGGCGAGGCTGTCCATGATGCAGCGGGTGATGGCCGCCGAGTCGTCCGGCAGGACGTCGCCGATCCGGCGGACAGAGGCCCGGATCCGCTCCGGCATGTTGTCCGGGGCAATAAAGTACGGATCGTCCGGGTTGATCTGCGGTCCGCCCGGCGGCAGCGCCGCGGCAGCCTGGAGCAGCGCTGGAAGCCCAGGACGGAACCCTTCCGCTGCCCAGGTACGCTGGCATTCGCTCAGCAGCCAGAGGCCGCCCATGTTCCGCAAGTAGCGGATGGTGCCGTCCACGCCGCGTTCATTGGTGAAGTTCGCCTCGCGGCTGGCCTCGGTCAGCACAGGATGCTTCAACTCGAGTCCCACCAGGGACCACGTGCCGGAGGAGACGTAGGCGAAGTCCTCTTCCTGGGCCGGGACGGCGGCGACGGCGGACGCGGTGTCGTGCGAGCCGACCGCCACCACCGTCGTGTCCTGCGGCAGCCCCAACTGGCCGGCAATCTCCGGCAGCAGGGTTCCGAAGGTTTCCCCGGGCTGGATCAGCGGCGGGAACAGGTCCCGCCGCAGGTCCAGGGCAGCGAGGAACTCGGTGGCCCATTCCCCCGCCACGGCGTCGAACAGTCCGGTGGTGGAGGCATTGGTAGCCTCGGTCCGCCGGGCGCCGGTGAGGAGGAAGGCGATCAGGTCCGGGATGAGCAGGGCCTGCAGGCCCTCCAGGTTCTTCTCGGTGGCGAGCTGGTAGATGGTGTTGAACTGCAGGAACTGCAGCCCGGTGGTGCCGTAGAGGCGGGCCGGGTCGAGCTTGCGGTGCACGGGTTCGACGGCGGCGCGGCTGCGGTCGTCGCGGTAGCTGAAGGGCTGGGCCGTGAGCTCCCCGGCGCTGTTGACCAGCCCGTAATCCACGGCCCAGGTGTCGATGCCGATGCTGGCAATCTTTTCGCCCCGCGCCGCGGCGGTGGTGGCGGCTGCCCGGAGCCCTTCAAGCACCTCGGCGAAGAGGGCGTCGAAGTCCCAGCGGAGGCCGCCGTCGATCTCCACCACGCCGTTGGGGAAGCGGTGGACCACCTCGAGCTGCACACCGCCGTTGCCGACCCGGCCCAGGATGACCCGGCCGGAGGAGGCGCCGATGTCGACGGCGGCAAACAGGTTGCCGCCGTCGGCGTTCGAAACGTGCCCGCTCATCGCAGGAAGGCTGCGGCCACTCCGGCGTCCACGGGGATGTGCAGGCCGGTGGTGTGGGACAGTTCATTGCTGGTGAGCACGGCGGCGGCGTTGGCCACGTGCTCGGGCAGGACCTCGCGCTTGAGCAGGGTGCGCTGGGCGTAGTACTCGCCCAGCTTCTCCTCGTCCACGCCGTAGACCGCTGCGCGCTTGGCACCCCAGCCGCCGGCGAAGATGCCGGAGCCGCGGACCACGCCGTCGGGGTTGATGCCATTGACGCGGATGCCGTGCTCGCCCAGTTCGGCGGCGAGCAGGCGCACCTGGTGGGCCTGGTCGGCCTTGGTGGCGGAATACGCGATGTTGTTCGGGCCCGCGAACACGGAGTTCTTGGAGGAGATGTAGATAATGTCCCCGCCCAGGCCCTGTGCAATCATCACCTTGGCCGCGGCCTTGGCCACCAGGAACGAGCCCTTTGCCATGACGTTGTGCTGCAGGTCCCAGTCCTTCTCGGTGGTTTCCAGCAGCGGCTTGGAGATGGAGAGGCCGGCGTTGTTGACCACCAGGTCCACGCCGCCGAACGCCAGAACGGCAGCGTCGATCGCGGCAGCCACCTGGGCTTCGTCGGTCACGTCGGCCTGGACGCCGACGGCGACGTCCGGCCCGCCGAGCTCCTCGGCCACCTTCTGCGCGTTCTCAAGGTTGAGGTCGGCGATGACCACGCAGGCGCCTTCCGCGGCGAGGCGGGTGGCGATGGCCTTGCCGATTCCCGACGCCGCACCGGTCACCAGGGCGATCCGGGTGGCGTGGGACTTGGGCTTGGGCATCCGGGCGAGCTTGGCTTCCTCCAGCGCCCAGTACTCAATCCGGAACTTCTCGGATTCCTCGATCGGGGCGTACGTGGAGATCGCCTCAGCGCCGCGCATCACGTTGATCGCGTTGATGTAGAACTCACCGGCAACCCGGGCGGTCTGCTTGTTCGCGCCGAAGGAGAACATACCCACGCCCGGGACCAGCACGATGGCCGGGTCCGCGCCCCGCATCGCCGGGATAGCAGGGCCCACGGCCGCAGGGTCCCCTGGCCGAGCTTGCGAGGTTAGGGAGCGGCTGGGGACGTGGCGGTCGTAATAGGCCTGGTAGTCCTCGCGGTAGTCGGCGTGCAGCTCGTGCAGCCGGGCGATGGAGTCCTCCACCGAGGCGTCGGCGGGCAGGTCCAGGATCAGCGGCTTGACCTTGGTGCGCAGGAAGTGGTCCGGGCAGGAGGTGCCCAGGGCGCCCAGGCGCGGGTGTTCGGCAGCTTCGAGGAAGTCCAGGACGACGGCGTCATCGCTGAAGTGCCCCAGCTGCGGCTTGTCTGTGGAGGCCAGGCCGCGGATCACCGGTGCCAGCGCTGCGGCCTTGGCACGGCGCTCCGCCTCGGGCAGCGGACCGTAGCCGGGCAGCTTGGGCCCGAAGGGCTCGGCCTTGCCGTTCTCGCGGATGTACTTTTCGGCCTGGTCGATGATCCACAGCGAGTTCTGCTCGGCCTCCTCGCTGGTGGCGCCCCAGGCGGTGATGCCGTGGCCGCCCAGGATGGTGCCGATTGCCGCCGGGTTGGCGTCCTTGATGGCTGCGATGTCCAGGCCCAGCTGGAACCCGGGGCGGCGCCAGGGAACCCAGACCACTTTGTTGCCGAAGATCTTGGTGGTCAGCGCCTCGCCGTCCACCGCGGTGGCGATGGCGATGCCGGAATCCGGGTGCAGGTGGTCAACATGCGCGGCGTCCACCAGCCCGTGCATGGCGGTATCGATCGAGGGGGCCGCGCCGCCCTTGCCGTGGAGGCAGTAATCGAAGGCGGCCACCATCTCGTCCTCGCGGTCCACGCCGGGGTAGACGTTCTTCAGGGCGTTCAGCCGGTCCAGCCGCAGCACCGCGAGGTTTTCGGCCTTCAGGGTGCCCAGGTCCCCGCCGGAGCCCTTGACCCAGAGCAGCTGGACGTCCTCGCCCGTGACCGGGTCCTTCTCGGTGCCCTTGGCGGAGGTGTTGCCGCCGGCGAAGTTGGTGTTCCGCTTGTCCGCGCCCAGGCGGTTGGAGCGTGAGATCAGGTCTTCAACAGTCTTGTTCATGCTTCTTATGCGCCCCATCCGGCTTGCTGGCCGCCCACGCGGTCCTCGTTGATCTTCTTCTGGTAGCCGCTGGCCTTGAACGCCGCCAGCGGGTCCGCGGGCAGGCCTCGGGATTCACGCCACTCAGCCAGGACCGGGCGGACGTCGGTGTAGAACGCGTCGTTGAACACAGCGTTCGCTGCCAGCACGTCGCCGGCGCGCTGGGCTTCAGTGAGGGCTGCGGTGTCCACCAGCAGGGCCCGGGCCGTCATTTCCTGGACGTTCAGCACCGAGCGGATCTGGCCCGGAATCTTCTCCTCCAGGTTGTGGCACTGGTCCAGCATCAGGGCAACCCCGGAGTCCTTGCCGAAGCCGCCACCCCGGATCACCTCGTACATGATGCGGAAGAGCTGGAACGGATCCGCCGCACCCACGATCAGGTCGTCGTCGGCATAGAAGCGCGAGTTGAAGTCGAAGGAACCCAGCTTGCCCAGGCGCAGCAGCTGCATCACGATGAACTCGATGTTGGTGCCCGGCGCGTGGTGGCCGGTGTCCAGGCAGACGAACGCCTTCTCCCCCAGCGCGAGGGTCTGCGCATAGGAGGTGCCCCAGTCCGGAACATCGGTGTGGTAGAAAGCCGGCTCGAAGAACTTGTACTCCAGCACCAGGCGCTGCTCATCGCCCAGGGCGGCGTAGATCTCCTGCAGCGACTCGGCCAGGCGGTCCTGCCGGCCGCGCATATCATCCTGGCCCGGGTAGTTGGTGCCGTCCGCCAGCCAGATCTTGAGGTCCTTCGAGCCGGTGGCATGCATGATCTCGATGCAGTCCAGGTGGTGCTCAATGGCCCGGCGACGGACCGCCTCGTTGGAAGAGGTCAGGGAACCGAACTTGTACTCGTCATCCTGGAAGGTATTGGAGTTAATGGTGCCCAGGCCCACGCCCAGGCCAGCCGCGTACTCCTTCAAAGCGGCGTAGTCGTCCACCTTGTCCCACGGGATGTGCAGCGCCACCGTGGGGGCCAGGCCGGTCAGTTCATGTACCTTCGCGGCATCGGCCAGCTTCTCCTGCACGGTCCGCGGGGTGCCGGGCGTGCCGAACACCTTGAACCGCGTGCCCGAATTTCCATAGGCCCACGAAGGGACCTCGATGGCAAGCTCCCCGAGCCTGCCCAGCGCCGTTGCTACGTCATTCATGATGGTTCTTCCCGGTGTCTTGTTCTGTGGTCTGTTGGGTGCATCCCCGCTGCCGGGGCTGCCGCTTGCGGCGGTTCAGGAAGCGGATGTTCCTGCTGCCGCGAGCTGGCTGTCGAGATTGAAGACTTCTTCCAGGACCTGGAACCCTTCATCGGGCGCCTGGCCGGAGTCTTCAAAAAGCGTTGCCATTTCCGCCTGCCAGCGGGTATTTACGTCGGTGAGGGCCATGCGTGCCCGGGCGGCGTCGAAGTCGTCGCACTCCACGCAACCCACCAGGAGCCCGTCCTCCCCCAGGAACAGGGAGTAGTTGTTCCAGCCGGCATCCTTCAGCGCGCGGAGCATCTCCGGCCACACGGCGGCGTGGCGCCGCTTGTATTCATCGATCAACTCCGGCTTGATCGAAGAGCGGAAGCACACCCTCATCTGGAACTCTCCTGAACTCGCATAACTTTGAATCGTTTCATTGTTACGATTCAAAGTACTCTTGAACCAGAGTAGGTGTCAAGCATTCCGGCCGGGCCGTTCATGGACCGGAATGCAGCGCACGCGGACCAGCAGCACGGAGAATCATGAACCGCTCAGCCAGCATCAAGGACGTCGCCACGCACGCCAGCGTGGCGGTGGGAACCGTTTCGAATGTGCTGAACTACCCGGACCGGGTGTCCGAGCGCACCAAGGAACGGGTTTTGAAGGCCATTGACGAGCTCGGCTTCATCCGTAACGACGCTGCCAGGCAGCTCCGGGCCGGGCACAGCCGTACCGTGGGGCTGATCGTCCTGGACGTCGGCAACCCCTTCTTCACCTCGGTGGTCAGGGCGGCGGAGGACGCCGCTGCCCTCCACGGCAGCGCCGTGCTGCTGGGCGACAGCGGCCACGATGCCGGCCGGGAAGCCAATTACATTGACCTGTTCCAAGAGCAACGGGTCCAGGGCCTGCTGATTTCGCCTGTGGGCGACGTTACCGAGAGGCTCGACCTGCTGCGCGAGCGCGGCGTGCCCACCGTCCTGGTGGACCGCCTGGCCGACGAGTCAAAGTTCAGTTCCGTTGCAGTGGACGACGACGCCGGCGGGTACCTGGCAGCGCGGCACCTGCTGGACACCGGCCGCCGTCGGCTGGCCTTTGTGGGCGGCGCAACCTCCATCCGCCAGGTGGCCGACCGCCTGCAGGGGGCCGAGCGGGCCGTGAAGGAGGAGTCGGGCGCAACGCTCGAGGTGCTGACCTCGGAGGGCATGACCGTCCTGGCAGGCCGCAGCGTGGGCAACATGCTGGTGGAGCGCGGCAGGGACGATCTGCCGGAGGGCATCTTCTGCGCGAACGACCTCCTGGCCCTGGGAGTCATGCAGTCGCTGACGATGACGCACACGTTCCGGATTCCCGAAGATGTTGCGCTGATCGGCTATGACGACATCGACTTCGCCGTCTCCGCAGTGGTTCCACTCTCCTCCATCCGGCAGCCCACTGAGGCGTTGGGGCGGACCGCCATCGAACTGCTGTCCGAGGAGGTGGAGTCGCAAAACGCCACCCACCGCTCCGTTGTGTTCACCCCCGAACTGGTGGTGCGCCAAAGCACAGCTTCCCCCGCCGCCGGATAAGTGCCGTGGTAGGTGGCCGGCTTAACCCGCCTTTAGGGCCGCCCATAGGTGATAGCGCAGGTGCATGGGTTCGGCGCAGGTAGTCGGCTTCTCAGAAGCTAGGCCACCCTATTGGCCAGGGTCAACCGCCATTTTGAATCGTTACATCACTGGACGGCAGTAGGGACCATGCCGCACACTGGAGGTTGGAAAGCGCTTGCCGAAGGCTAGGGCATCGACGCGAACCGACTCATGCCCTTGGGCGGAATGGAGAACCATGGGAATGCCAGCTGGCGCCCGCGTACCGGACGCTCCGGAAGGAGCTCGGGCATCGGGAGCATTGCCTTCCACAGCCGTTGCCGGCAAGGACGGGGCGCCCGCCCGCGTGGCCCTCGTGGGTGTCCACGGCTTTGGCACCCACCACCTCCGCAACCTTGAACGCCTCCAGGTGGCGGGCGCCGTCGAACTCGTGGCCGTAGCCGACCCGCAGCCGCCGGCACCCGGCTCCGTGCCGGCGGCGGCCGTTGTCTTTCCGGGGCTCGCTGAACTGCTGGCGGACACGCAGGGGCTGGACGTGATCATCGTGGCAACGCCCATCCAAACCCACGCCCCGCTGGCACTCGCCGCGCTGGCCACTGAAGCCGACCTCTACCTGGAAAAGCCGCCGGTGGCCTCGCTCGCGGACTACTTCACACTCCTCGACGCCGCCGCCACCTCCGGCAGGAGCGTCCAGATCGGGTTCCAAAGCCTCGGCTCGCACGCCCTCCGGGCCATCGAAGAGCTGGTGGCGGCGGGCACCATCGGCACCCTGCAGGGCATCTCGGCCACCGGCCGCTGGGTGCGCGACAAGGCGTACTACAAGCGGTCACGCTGGGCGGGAAAGCGCAGCATCAACGGCATCGACGTTGTGGACGGGGTGGCCACCAATCCCCTTGCCCACGCAGTGGCAACCGCGCTGCGGATTGCCGGCGCCCGCACCACGGCGGACGTGGCGTCGGTGGAAACTGAGCTGTACCGCGCGAACGACATCGAATCGGACGACACCTCCGTGATCCGGATCCGCACCGCATCCGGCCTGCCCATTACCTGCGCCCTCACCATCTGTGCCACCGAGTCCGTGGAGCCATACGTGATGCTCCAGGGATCGGCCGGAACAGTGGTCTTCCACTACACGGAGGACCGCCTCACCATCGAAACGGCGTCCGGCCGCACGGAGGAGGCCTTTGGCCGGGACGACCTCACCGAGAACCTGCTGGCGCATCGGCACCGAGGCGTTCCCCTGCTCAGCTCGGCGGTGGACAGCGGGGCCTTCATGCTGGTCCTGGAGTCCATCCGCACCGCGCCGGCACCCGCCCCCATCGACGGCGCCTATGTCCGGTGGGAGGGCGACGGCGAAGCAGCCCACGCCGTGGTGGTCGACATTGAGGACGCACTGGAACGCGCCGGCCGGCAGCATGCCACCTTCAGCGAACTCGGCCTGCCATGGGCCGGGTGCTCCCCTACTTCGTTCGCCCTCCCTGCGTCCTGACTAGCCTTACTTCGGCGCGGCATTTACGGCGTGCGGGACCGCCTGCCATGCAGCCACAGCAGCAGGCCCACGACAACGGCGGACAGCATGCCCAGCCCGCCTGTAACCACCAGTCCGGTGCGCACTCCGAATTGCTCTGTCAGCCAGCCGGCGAGGAGCCCTCCCAAGGCGTGTCCGCCTAGGAGCAGCGGCAGGTACAGCGCCATGACCCGGCCGCGGATGGCCGGGCCGGCCTCGAGCTGGACCACGGTGGCGGCGCTGGTGAGGAAGAGGAGCGTCATGAGGCCCACCACTACCAGCATCGCCGTGAAGAGCAGCAGGTTGGGCATCAGGGCGGCAATAAGCTGGGACAGTCCAAAGAGGCCGGCCGCCGCCACGATGCCCTTGCGCCCCATGTTCCTGAGCCGGGCGGCAAGCAGTGCGCCGGCGAGGGCCCCGATGGCGCTAACGGTATTGAACAGGCCGAAGCCCGCCACGCCGTTGTGCCATACCCTGTCGGCGAAGCCTGCCAGGACCACCGGCCCGTTCATGCCGAAAGCACCCAGGAGCCCCGCCAGCAGAATCAGGAGCAGCAGGCGCGGCCGGTCCCGGACATAGCGGAAACCCGCGAGGAGCTGCCCGCGGCCCCGTTCGGCAGGAGTGCCGGGATAAAGTTCCGAGGTCCGCATGCCGATGATCAGCCCTAGCACCAGCACGCCGATCAGGGCATTGGCAGCGAAGGCGGCAGCCGGACCGGCCTGGGCGATGAGTACGCCGCTGAGGGCAGGTCCCGCCATGGCTCCGAGCTGGGCCAGCGCGTTGTTCAGTCCGATGGCAGGCCGGAGGGCGGCGTCGCCCACCACCTCGTTTACGAACACCTGCCGCGCGGGTTGGTCAATGGCGGCGGTGATTCCCAACGCAACGCAGCTTGCATATACAGCCCAAACGGTGATGGAGCCGCTGGCCACCCAAGCTGCCAGGCCCAGGGCGAGAAGCACGATCACGCACTGGCAGACCATCATGATCCGGCGCTTGGGGTAGAGGTCCACCACCAGCCCGGCGAGGGGCCCCACCACCAGCATGGGGAGGAACTGCAGGGCGACGGCGACGCCCACGGCCGCCGGGCTCCCGGTCAGCTGCAGCACCAGCCAGTCCTGGGCCAGCCGCTGCATCCAGACGCCTACGCTGCCCGCCAGCTGCATGCCCAGGAAGAGCCGGTAGTTGTGCTGCTTCAGCGGGTGGTACCAGCGGGCGGTACTTTCAGGCGGGTGGGTGGACTGTTCGGAACGCGGGCGCTCGGAAGGCACGTCGGGGACTCAACTCGATAGCTGGGAAGACTGGGAAATGGTTCCGGCGCCAAGCGGGCAGCCGGCGCCGGAACGGTGTTTGAGGCAGGGTTTTCAGGCCCGGTGTGAGCGGAGTTTCACTGCGGCGGCTGCGAGTACCAGCGTGCCGGGAACCACGACGAACAGAGCCACGAGCATCCAGACGAAGACCACGGCGCCGAACAGCGCGGCGGCCAGCAGGAGCGAGCCTGACCAGTCACGGAGGGACAGCGCCTTTCCGGTTTCCAGCGCGGAGCGCCAGGCGCTCTTGGCGTCTGTGCCCGGGCCGCTGGAGTCGGACCAGGCGGCGGTGGTGCGCAGCAGCAGGACGGCGCCGCAGGCGGCCAGGAGCAATGTGGCCGGCAGGACAACCTCCCGGCCGGGCAGCTGGCCCACCCAGGCCAGCAGGAGGTTGAGGACAATCACGACGGCGGCTGCCGCGGTGAGGAGTCCAAGCTTCCAGCTGCCGGGCAGGGCAGCCTTGAAGGTGCCCCAGAGGCCACGCACGGAATCATCGCGGCCGGCGAGGTGCCGTTCCAGATGGGCAATCCCCGCCGCGTAGGCGGCGGGGATGGTGACCAGCGGGATGGACAGCACCAGCACCAGCAGCCCGGCCAGGAGGGTCTCGGAGAACAGCGCGAACCGGTTCACCGGTATGGGCTCGTGGCGGCTGGATGCGGGAGTGGTGCTGTCCATGATGCTCATTCCTGTCTCCGTCAGCCCTTCAGGCCCTGGGTGGAAACGCCTTCAACAATGTACCGCTGGAAGATCAGGAAGAAGAGCAGCACCGGCAGCAGGGCCAGGACGGACATGGCGATCATGGCGCCGTAGTCCGAGGACTGGGTCTGGTCCACGAAGAGGCGCAGGGCCAGCGGCAGCGGGTACTTGTCCGGGGTGTTCAGGTAGAGCAGCGGGCCCAGGAAGTCGTTCCAGCTCCAGATGAAAGAGAAAATCGAGGTGGAAATCAAGGCCGGCTTCATGAGCGGCAGCATGATGGAGGTGAAGATCCGGACGTGCCCGGCGCCGTCGATCCTTGCTGCCTCATCCAGTTCTGCGGGCAGGTTGCGCATGAACTGGACCATGAGGAACACGAAGAACGCATCCGCGGCCAGGAACTTGCCGATCAGCAGCGGCACGTATGTGTCCACCAGGCCAAGCTGCTGGAACACGATGTACTGCGGGATGATCACCACGTGGAACGGCAGGAGCAGGGTGGCGATCATCATGCCGAAGAAGATGCTGCGGCCAGGGAACTTGATCCTGGCGAACGCGTAGGCCGAGACGCTGGCCGAGAGGATGGTGCCCACCACGGCACCGATGGCCAGGATCAGTGAGTTAGTGAAGAACTGCAGGGTGGACACGCCGCCGATGCCGTCCATCGCCGTGACGAAGTTGTCGAAGCTGAAGTTGCTGGACCACAGCGACGTGTTCGCACCGCCGATCTCCGAGTTCGGTTTGAACGAGGAGGCGATCATCCACAGGGCGGGATAAAGCACCACCGCGGTGAGAAGGAGGGCGACGGCATGGAACGCCAGGCTCTTGGCCCGCTTCGCGCCCGCGGACTCCGATTTGGGGTTGTAGACCAGGGCGGAGGCGTTCGGGGCGGACTGGGTGGGGGTTGCCATGGTTGTCATTTTGCATCACCGCTGTAGTGGACCCAGGACTTGGACGTGCGGAAGAAGATCAGGGTAATGATGCCCACCACGATCACCAGGAGCCAGGCCATTGCGGAGGCGTAGCCCATCCGGAAGTCGCTGAAGCCGCGCAGGTACAGGTAGAGGGTGTAGAAGAGGGTGGAGCCGGCGGGGCCGCCTTCACCATTGGAAATGATGTAGGCCGAGGCGAAGATCTGGAACGCGTGGATGGTTTCCATCAGCAGGTTGAAGAAGATCACCGGAGAGAGCATTGGCCAGGTGATGTTGAAGAACTTCCGCACCGGACCGGCGCCATCCATGGACGCAGCTTCGTAGAGCTCGTTGGGGATCTGTTTCAGGCCGGCCAGGAAGATGACCATCGGGGCGCCGAACTGCCAGACCGTCAGGAGAATGAACATCGGCATGGTCATGGACGGGTTGCCCACCCAGCCGCCGAGGTTGATGCCAAAGAAGGACAGGCCCTGATCCACCGGACCGGAGTCGCCGAACATGGCCTTCCAGACGATCGCGATCGAGACGGACGCGCCGATGAGGGAAGGTGCGTAGAACGCGGACCGGTAGAAGCCCTGGCCGCGGCGCTTGCTGTTGAGCAGCATGGCCACCGCCAGCGCGGCGGCGAGCTTCAGCGGGGTACCGAAGACCACGTAGCCTACGGTCACGCCCACCGACTGCAGGAACCGTTCGTCCTGGAACAGGGTGGTGTAGTTGTCCAGGCCGATCCACTTGGGCGGCTCGAACAGGTTGTAGTTGGTGAAGGACAGATACAGCGAGGAGATCATCGGCCCCACGGTGAGGGCGATGAACCCCAGCAGCCAAGGCAGCAGGAAGGTGTAGCCGGCGCGGGCGTCCGCCCCGCGCTGTTTCGACTTGCGAAGCTGCGCGGGGGCGGACGTCGTGGAACGCCTGCTCAGGGTTGGGCTTTGAGTCACGAGTTCAATCCGTCAGTCATGAAGCGAGAATCAGGCGGAGGCCTGGATCAGGCGTTCTGCTTGATAAGGTCTTCGGCTTCCTTGAACCAGGCATCGGTTGCACCGTTGATGTCCAGCTTGCCGAAGTTCAGGTCGGAGGCGATGCGCTTGAAGGAGGCTTCAAGCGTGCCGAAGCCGACGATGGGCGGCTCGGGAGCGTCCTTGAGGTACTTCTCGATGGACTTCTCGTAATCGACAACCAGCTTATCGGTGCCCTCGAAGGTGGTTCCGTCGCGCTGGGTCTTCGAGGCGGGCACGCCGCGGGAGGTCTTGAAGATCTGGCCGACCTCTGGATCGTTGACCATGAAGTCGATGAAGCGGGCAGCGGCGTCCTTGAACTTGGTCTTGGCGCTCGCCACCATCAGCATGGACGGCTTGAGGAACAAGCCCAGGTTGTCCGCGTCGTCCGAGGGAACCGGGGCGAGCTTGAGCTCCTTGGCGCCGCTGTCAGCGAGATAGCCTGCCATGAAGTTGTCCCACGTGACTTCCGTGGCCGTGACGTTGGAGCCGAACGGCGACTTAGGTGCCAGCTGGGTGACGCGCTCTTCCGAAACGATGGCACCGGTGCCGCGCAGGTCCGCGGTGAGGTTCCACCACTTCTTCAGGTCGTCCTTGGTGAAGCCGAGCTTGCCGTCCGCGGTGAAGGCTTCGATGTTGTTCTGGCGCAGCCAGATGTTGAACATCCACCAGACGCCGGTGTAGTCGGTGCCGCCGAAGATCGCGCCGTTGCTCTTGGTCCCTACTTCGGTGAGGAACTCGTTGAATTCCTTGTAGGTCCAGGTGCCGTCCGGCTCGGCGATGCCCAGGGAGGCGAGCTTGGCGGGGTCGTAGTAGACGGCGAACGCATTGGTGCTCGTGGGGATGCCGTAGGTCTTGCCCTTGATCTGGCCCGAGGGCAGGAGGGACTTCTCGAAGGCGTCCGTGTTGATGTTGACGGTGTCCAGGTCCAGGAGCTGGTTGCGCTGGCCATAGTCGCGCAGGTAGGACAGGTCCCACTGCATGACGTCCGGCAGGCCGCCGCCGGCAGCTTCGGTGGCACGCTTCTGCCAGTAGCCGGCGAAGTCGGTGAAGTTTCCGTTGACCTTGATGTCCGGGTTCTTCTCCTCGAACAGGGCGATGGCCTTGCGGGTGCGCTCGGCACGGTCATCATTGCCCCACCAGGTGTAGTTGATGGTGACGGGGTTCTCGGCGGAACCGGTCTGCCCCGAAGTGCTGGACGCGGTACCGCACGCGGCCAGAACGCCGGCAGATGCAGTGCCGACGGCGACGGTGGTGAGGAAATGCCTTCTGTTGATCACGGGAGCCTCCTTGCTCGATGTGTGTAATCCCAGATCTCATCTCCAACGTGAGTAGTGAGCTGGCTTACACGGCTTCTGAAACGATACAATATAGGCATTCCAGAAATTGGGCAAGCGTTTTCCAAACATCTGACGTTCCGACCGGTTCCACACCGCAGCAGACAAAGGAGTCCCATGACAATCGAGGCAATTTCCGGCCCGGCCAGCGTTTGGAGCAAGGTTGAAGGCATCGCCTTCGGCGGCGACTACAACCCGGAGCAGTGGCCCGTCAGCGTGCGGCTGGAGGATCTGGAACTGATGCAGGAAGCCGGCGTGACCTTCCTCAGCGTCGGGATCTTCTCCTGGGCACTGCTGGAACCTGTTGAAGGACAGTATGAGTTCGGCTGGCTCGACGAGGTGCTGGACAATCTCGCGGGCATCGGCGTCAAGGTGGCCCTGGCCACCGCCACCGCCGCTCCCCCGGCCTGGTTGGTCCGCAAACACCCTGAAATCCTGCCGGTCACGGCTGACGGAACCGTGCTGGGTCCGGGCTCGCGGCGGCACTACACGCCGTCGTCGGCCGTTTACCGCCGCTACGCCAAGGGCATCACCCGGGCGCTGGCCGAACGCTACAAGGACCACCCGGCACTGGCACTCTGGCACGTGGACAATGAGCTAGGCTGCCACGTTTCCGAGTTCTACGGCGAGGAGGACGCGGCAGCATTCCGCGTGTGGCTGGAGCGCCGTTACGGAAGCATCGAGGCGTTGAACGCCGCCTGGGGTACGGCATTCTGGAGCCAGAACTACGCATCGTTCGAAGAGATCCGGCCTCCCGGCGTCGCTCCCAGCACACTGAACCCCGGCCAGCAGCTGGACTTCCAGCGGTTTAACTCCCGGGTCCTGATGGACTACTACCGCGACCTCGTGGCCGTCCTGCGTGAAGTGACCCCCAACGTTCCCTGCACCACCAACCTGATGGCATCGAGTGCCACAAAGGCCATGGACTACTTCGACTGGGCCAGGGACCTGGACGTCATTGCCAACGACCACTACCTGGTGGCCGCGGATCCGGAACGCCACGTCGAACTCGCGTTCAGCGCGGACCTCACCCGTGGAATCGCCGGTGGCGACCCCTGGATCCTGATGGAACATTCGACGTCGGCCGTCAACTGGCAGCCGCGCAACCAGCCGAAGCTGCCGGGCGAGATGCTCCGGAATTCCCTCGCCCACGTGGGGCGCGGGGCGGACGCTGTGATGTTCTTCCAGTGGCGGCAAAGTTTTGCCGGATCGGAGAAGTTCCACTCCGCCATGGTGCCGCACGGCGGGCGCGACACGCGGGTCTGGCGTGAAGTGGTGGACCTGGGCGCCGCCCTCAAGCTTCTGGAACCGGTCCGGGGATCACAGGTGGAAACCAGAGTGGCCATTCTCTTCGACTACGAGGCCTGGTGGGCCAGCGAAATCGATTCGAAGCCCAGCATCGACGTCCGGTACCTGGACCTGCTGCGCGCCTTCCACCGCTCGCTGTACCTGCGGGGCGTCGCCGTTGACATGGTGCACCCCACGGCACGGCTGGAGGACTACGACCTGGTGCTCGTCTGCACGCTGTACTCAGCCACGAACGAGGCCGCCGCCAATATCGCCGCGGCCGCTGCCTCCGGTGGCACCGTTTTGGTCAGCTACTTCAGCGGAATCGTGGACGAGAAGGACCACGTGCGGCTGGGCGGCTACCCGGGCGCCTTCCGGGACCTGCTGGGCGTGCGGGTGGAGGAGTTCCATCCCCTGCTCGAGGGTTCCCGGCTCAAGCTGAGCAACGGCACCGTAGCGTCCGTGTGGAGTGAGCACGTGCACGCTGTGGATGCCGAAACGGTTCAGACTTTTACCGAATACCCCCTGGAGGGCGTCCCGTCCCTGACCCGGCGGACTGTCGGCAGGGGCGCTGCGTGGTACCTGGCCACTTTCCCCGACCCGGACGGCATCGAGGCTGTGGTGGACCGGCTCCTTGCCGATTCCGGCCTTGCACCCGCCGCTGTGGCCGACACCGGCGTGGAGGTGGTGCGGCGCCGCTCTGCCGACGGCGGGAGCTTCCTGTTCGCGATTAACCACACCCGCTCCGGCGCCTCAGTGCAGGCATCGGGAAGGGATCTGCTGACGGGTGATGCATTCTCCGGGATTGTGCCTGCAGGCGGAGTGGCGGTGATCGCCGAGGAGGGCTGAGCCTTCTTCTTTCGGACTGGCACGCCATGAATGACGACGGCGGCGCTTCCTTGGTGCCGTCGTCGCGTCATATGCAGGGGTACTGGCCGGTTTTCCACATCGGAAACTGGCGCCTCTCTTTACTGTCACACCCTGCTGGAAGACTTTGTTTATGGAAGCGGTTGGGGCGTTGGCAGGGATGTGGTCGGGGCGCGGTGATGTCCCGGCTGTTGCTGATGTGCTTACCTTGCTCGCCTGCGTGCCTGTTGCCGCCGCTGGTCCCGGGATGATTGACCAGTTGCGTCAGTTGGAGGATCTGAAGTCCCTGGCCGCCGCCCGGCAGGCCGATATCGCTGTCGCCTTTGATGTGTCGCAGCGGCTGGAGCAGGCCGCGGCCGGTGTCCCTCCCGAGGAGCAGGGCACGGGTGTTGCCGCCCAAATTGCGCTGGCGCGGCGGGAATCCCCCGCCCGCGGCGGCAGACTCCTGGGCCTAGCGAAAGCCCTGACCGCGATGCCGCGGACGCTGACAGCGTTCCGGGCCGGGCATTTGAACGAGTGGCGGACCACCCTTTTCGTGAAAGAGACAGCTTGCCTGACCACCGAGGACCGGGCAGCGGTGGACGAGGAACTCGCCGCCGACACCGGCACTTTCGACGGGGCCGGGGACCGCGCCATCACTAACGCCGTCCGCACCGCGGCCTACCGGCGCGATCCCCGCTCTGTCGCGAGGCGGGCAGCCCACGCCATGACGGAGCGGACAGTGTCGTTGCGGCCGGCTCCGGACACCATGACCTACCTGACCGCGCTGCTGCCCGTCCACGAGGGGGTGGCCGCCTACACCGCCCTGACACAGGAGGCCGACGCCGCCCGCTCCGCAGGGGATGAACGGACCCGGGGCCAGGTCATGGCCGACACCCTGGTCGAACGCGTCACCGGCACCCCGGGCGGGATCACCGGCATCGACGTCCAACTGGTGATGACGGACCGGACCCTGTTCCAGGGCGACAGCGAACCGGCCAGGATCCCCGGCTACGGCATCATCCCCGCCGAAACCGCCCGCACCCTCCTCCTCAGCGCAAGGACAGCTGGCAGGACAAACGCGGCTGCAGCCGACACCGAAACCAGCACCGGCACCGGCACCGGCACCGGCTCAGAAACGCATGACAGGCAAGACCTGGCCCTCTGGGTCCGCCGGCTCTACACCACACCCGGCACAGGCGAGCTCGTCGCGATGGACTCCCGGGCCAGGCTCTTCCCGGCAGGGCTCAAACGCTTCCTCCAGGTCCGGGACGACACCTGCCGCACACCGTACTGCGACGCGCCCATCCGCCACCACGACCACATCACCGCCTGGCACAACGGCGGAACCACCACCGCGAAGAATGGCCAAGGGCTCTGCGAAGCCTGCAACCTCACCAAAGAAACCCTAAGCTGGTCGACAAAACCACTCCCGCTGCCCGGCCTCCGGCACACTGTCCAGACCCGGACCCCCACAGGCCACACCTACAGTTCCACCGCGCCACCGTTGCCGGGAACACGATGGTCAGCTGCCAATCTGTGGGCCACGCACACTCCCGAGCTTGGATTATCACCACCTTCAGCGGGATTGCCCCCTGCTGCGGTGAAAAACGCGGTCCAGGTGCTGGGGCGGGTCATCCAGCTGGCGTGATCCAGCCTTAAACAGCTCCGTCCCGGAAGGAACCCGTGGTTCCTGCCGGGACGGAGCTGCCACCCGCCGTCGGACGCTGTGGGCGGAGGAGGCATCCACCCAACTGGCCGCCGTGTTGGCGGTGTGAGGTCTAGCTGCTGATGGCCGACTTCATTTCGTCATGGGCCTTCTTGCCTGCTTCTTCCGGGGACAACCGTTCGAAGAGGACTTCCGAGGTGTACCGCTTGATAATCTCCTGGATGGAGCCTGCGCCCTTTGGCGGCGGTGCCGGAGCCTCACCGAGTTCGTCCTTGATCTGGTCGATGAACTTGACCACCTTGACGTCGGCGGGGGTCAGCTTGGGCTCGATGGCTGCCCGGACTTCGGAGTTCGGGTATACACCGCGGTCAGCCAGGAGGGCTTCACCGGCTTTGACGTCGTTCGCCAGGAAGTTGATGAACTTGGCCACTTCCTCAGGGTGCTTGGTGCGTGAGGAGGCTGACCAGAACTGGGATGCCTTGTACCAGAGCCCGGCATCGGCGGCGTCACCGGTCTTGGTGGGGAACCGCAGGATCTTCAGGTCGCCACCGGAGGCCTTTTCCAGTGCGGGCGCCTGGTTGGACCACCAGAAGGCCAGGGCGTTCTTGCCCGTCGCCAGTCCGCTCTGGTCCAGCGGTGCGGCTTCGGCCTCAACCACCTCGGATGCGGTCGGCACTGCCTTCTTCTCGCTCAGCTGCTTTAGGTTGTCCCACCAGGCGGCGATATCGGCCGGCTCAAAGCCCAGCTTCCCGTCCGACGTGTAGAGGGACTTTCCGTCCTGGCGGAGCCAGACACCCAGCGAGGCCTCATCGGTGCCATATGCCGCAGCGCCGTAGGTGCCCTTCGGTGACTTCTCCGTTATTTCCGCGGCGATGCGTCCGAAGTCCTCCCAGGTCCAGGTGGAGTCATCCGGCAGCGGGACACCGGCGGCTTCGAAGACAGCCGGGTTGGCCAGGATGGTGGCGGCGTTGATGCCGGCGGCAATACCCGTCAGCCCGTCTTCGCTCTTGCCGGCGTTCAGGGCGGCTTCGTCGAGCTTGGACGTGTCAATGTCGTACTTCGACAGGTCCAGGAGCGCGCCGCGGCTCGAGTACTCGGTGATGTACTTCTCGTCCATCTGGATGATGTCCGGGGCGTCATTGGCCGCCACCTGGGTGGCCAGCTTGTCCCAGTAGCCGCTCCAGTCGCCAAACTCCGGCTTAATCTTGATGTTCGGGTTCTCGGCTTCGAACTGCTTGATGGCTTCCTGGGTCAGCTGGGCGCGTTTGTCGCCGCCCCACCAGGAAAAGCGCAGTTCAACAGGGCCGTCGGCACTTTGCGCGGTATCTCCTCCGCCGCATGCACTGAGGGCCATGACGACGGCGGCGACCGCGGCCACAACGCCCGTCTTGCGGATGCGGCGGGCTGCGCCGGAGGATGAATTTTCTGCCTGCCTCTCAGCAGATGCAGAACGGGGGAAAAACGGCACTTGGTACTCCGATCTTCTTTGATCTTGGTGCTGGGGATTGTGTGGTCTTGGTTTCGCTATGCAGGAAAAGAGGAACCGTATCCTTGAGACGGGAAAACGCTTTCTGGACCTAATACTATAAGTGTGTGACTTGTAATACAAGGCATTGTCCGGAGAGTTTCAGGATGCCGGGAAGGACAGTCGAACGGCCCGCCCCAGGGACGGGCCATCGGACTTATCGCCGCCCGGTGCAGAACCGCGGTCCTGGGGTTCTGCGGCAGCGCGGGGCTACTTGATGCCCGTGGTGGCGATGCCCTTGATAAGGAACCGCTGGCCGAACAGGAACACCAGGAAGACCGGCAGGAGGGACACGATGGACATGGCGAACAGTGATCCCCAGCTGGTTGCGGACTGGGAGTCCACGAACGCACGCAGGGCCACCGGCACCGTGAACATGTCCGGATCCGTGAGGTAGATCAGGGCGCCGAAGAAGTCGTTCCAGGTCCAGATGAAGGTGAAGATGGTGGTGGTGGCCAGGGCCGGCACCATCAGCGGCAGGATGACCCGCAGGAAGATGCGGGGGTGGCCGGCGCCGTCGATCCGGGCAGCTTCATCGAGTTCACGGGGAATACCTCGGATGAACTGGACCATCAGGAAGACGAAGAACGCGTCCGTGGCGAGCAGCTTGGGCACCAGCAGCGGCCAGAAGGTGTTCACCCAGCCGATCTGCGAGAACAGGATGTACTGCGGAACGATCACCACGTGGAAGGGAAGCATGATGGTCAGCAGCATGATGCCGAAGAACAGCTTCTTCCCCGTGAACTGCAGGCGGGCGAAGGCGTAGGCGGCCATGGAGCAGGAAATCAGGTTGCCCAGGATCGAGCCGATCACCACGATGGCCGAGTTGATCATGTAATGCCCGAACGGGTGCGTCAGGGCGGACCAGCCGTCCGTGTAGTTGCTCATTTCCAGGCTGTTCAGCCACAGGCCGGGCTCCCGGAAGATCATCTCGTTGGGGCGGAGCGAGGAGACCACCATCCAAAGGAGGGGGTAGATCATCAGGCCGCCGGCGAGGATCAGGATGCCGTGCTTCATCAGGGACTTGCCGCGCTGGGCCCGGCTGAAGGCCAGGGTCCCGCGGGACTCGCGGGGCTTGCGGTGGTTCGTAGGCTTACCGGCATTCCCGGACTTCTTATCCGATGCGGGCAGCGTCTCCAGGTTAGTCGTCATAGAAAACCCAATACTTAGAAGCGATGAAGTTGATGGCGGTGAAGACGCCGATGATGACCAGCAGGAACCAGGCCATGGCCGACGCGTAGCCCATATCGAACTGGCCGAAGCCCTTTTGGTAGAGGTACAGCGTGAAGAACATCGTGGAGTCCGAAGGACCACCGTTGCCGCCGGAGACGATGAACGCCTGGGTGAACGACTGGAACGAACCGATGATCTGCAGAACCAGGTTGAAGAAGATGATGGGGCTCAGCATCGGCATGGTGATCCGCCAGAACTGCTGGAGCGTGGTGGCGCCATCCACCTTGGCGGCCTCGTAGTACATGTGCGGTATCTGGCGCAGGCCGGCCAGGAAGATGATCATGGGGGCGCCGAACGTCCAGACGTGCAGCAGGATGATCGAACCCAGTGCAGTGCTGGGATCCGAGATCCAGCCCGGCCCCTGGATGCCGAACATCGCCAGGACCTGGTTGACCAGGCCGGTGGTGCCGAAGATCTGCTTCCAGAGGATGGCCACGGCCACCGAACCGCCAAGCAGGGACGGCAGGTAGAACACCGAGCGGTAGAACGGCAGTCCGCGCAGGCCCTTATCCAGGACCAGGGCGATCAGCAGAGCGACGGCGAGCTGCAGCGGAACACCGACAAAGACGTAGGTGAACGTCACACCGAGCGAGTTGTGCAGCCGGGCATCGGTCAGCATCCGGGTGAAGTTGTCCAGCCCGGTCCATTCCGGCGGCTGGAGCAGGTTGTAGTCCGTGAAGGACAGATAGAGGGACATCAGCATGGGGCCGATGGTGATGGCTACCAGGCCCACCAGCCACGGCAGCAGGAAGATGTACGCGGCCTTATTGTCCCGGCCGTTCGCCTTCTTTTCCTCGGCGGTGGCTTTGCCCTTCCGCCGGGACAGCGAGCTCAATTCACTGATCGCGCTCACTGCAGGTTCCCCGGCCGGTATGGGCCGGCCGCGGCCGGCCGCAGGGCCCTGGGTTTGTGCTTCGCGGCCATATGGTCTCCTTTGGTCATCGTGGCCTCCACGTTCTTGTCATCGCGCTGCGATGGTTGCGGGCACCTGTGGCGCCGGTGGCGAAGGCGACCCCGCAAGAACTGCGGAACACCTTGCCGGGCGCCGCCCAAGGTGCTGGATGAAAGCGGCTCGCTACCAAAGTAAACGGTTTCTTGACTGATGTATAGCCCTTTGCTAATTTTTGAGAAAGCGTTTTCTGTCACCGGCATCACTCAACTCTAGAACAGCAGCTCAGGAACACCAGCAAGGGGCGGGACCATGACGTTCGTTCTAAAAATGTCAGTACCGCCAAAGCCGTTCCCTGCAGGATCCTCCGCCACCATGCGAGTATTGAACCGTTACAACTCCGACGTTCTTTTCGGACCTCGACCCCAACGCGATAGGCACCATGACGCTGCCCACGGCAGGTTCCGGGTTCGTCGCTGGCCAGTCCGTGCTGTTCCCGGACTACGGCGCCAT
>NZ_JBNHFD010000032.1:0-36248 GCF_059089865.1 Arthrobacter sp. Y3221157 | reverse complement strand
ACCGCCCGCCCGGCCGCCGTCGTCCCCGGTCAGTCCGTGTCCGGGCTGGCGGCCTCCGCGGTGGTCTTCGAGGACGGCAGCAGCATGAGCGGCGACCTTGTGGTCCTGGCTGAAGAGCGGGTGGCACGGGACGGCCTCGCTGCCAGCGCAGGACTGCGGACCGCGGCGAGCGGAGGAATTGTCATCAGCCAGGACTTCCGGACGTCCGTCCCCGGCATTTGGGCCATCGGGGACGCCGCAGCGTACGACGGCGTCCGGCTGGGCCTGCTCGTGGCGGCAGCTTCCGCCGCGGGAGCCTGCGCCACGCAGCTTCTGGCCGCGGCCCCAACCGGGCCGGACCTGCAGGCAGCCGCCTGACCGGCCGCACTTTGCTGTTGCCCCGGCTGTGACAAGATGGTGCCGAACCGAGTTCCAGGACGTGCCGGGGCCCACAAGGCCCCCGGAAAGGACCATCATGAGCAACGAAGCCACCCCTTCCGTTCAGCCAGCCCCCACTGATGCCGGGAGCATTGCCTCCTACATCGACCACACGCTGTTGAAGCCCGAAGCCTCCGAGGCCGACGTCCTGAAAGTGTGCGCCGAGGCTGCCGAATACGGCTTCAAGTCCGTGTGCGTGAACCCCATCTGGGTCAAGACCGTCAAGAATGCCCTGAAAGGCTCCGGCGTCCTCACCTGCTCCGTTGTCGGCTTCCCGCTGGGGGCCACACCCACCGACGTCAAGGCCTTCGAAGCCCGCGGCGCCGTGCTTGACGGCGCTGACGAGGTGGACATGGTTATCAACATTGCCGCCGCCCGTGCCGGCGACAAGGGTGCACTCATCGAGGACATCAGCGCTGTGGCGGAGGCGGTGCATGCCAGCGGCGCCATCCTGAAGGTGATCATTGAGACCGCCCTTCTCACGGACGACCAGAAGGTCCTCGCCTGCCAGGCGGCCGTGGAAGCCGGCGCGGACTTCGTCAAAACTTCCACAGGGTTCAACGGCGGAGGTGCCACGGCCGAGGATATCGCCCTCATGCGCAGGACGGTGGGCCCGGACCTGGGCGTCAAGGCCTCCGGCGGCGTGCGCTCCCTGGCTGACGCTCAGGCTATGATTGCTGCTGGTGCAACACGTATTGGTGCCAGCTCCGGTATTGCCATCGTCAAGGGTGAACAGGGTTCAGCCGCCTACTGACGGCAGGCCGGACGCCGCCACAGATTGAGCCCTGCGGGGCCGAGGAGGAACGAAATTGTCCAGCAAGATTAACGCGTCCGGCCAGGACACATCGGACCAGCGCACTGTCCGGACCCCACAGAACGAGAACAAGCTCTCCGGCAGCATTGTGCTGTTCGTGATAATCATGGCGCTGTTCTTCGGGGCGATCTACTCGCTGTCCTTCCTCACGCTCGGCAACCCCTGGCCGATGGCCGTCTGCCTGGTGCTGTTCGCCCTGGCGTTCTGGATCCCGCAGACCATTTGGGGCCGCTCGGACTCAGCGGGCGAACACTAAGAAGCTTTTTGTACGAAAAGGACCCCCGGACGCCCGTCCGGGGGTCCTTTTTGTGCGCTAGAACCAGAGCCTGGTCCAGGCCACGGCGGCATCAGCCATCCGCGTCCACTGGCTCTGCGCAATTGACCAGCCGGCCACCGTCATGCCCACCATGGCGTACGCGCTCACCGGGATCAGCACCAGCCACTCGCGCTTGGAGCCGGCCCGTCCCAGCAGCGGCAAGGACAGTGCCCCGTTGGGCCGCCACACGTACCGCAGCAGCGGGACCCTGCGCAGCGCCTTCGGGGGCCGGACCACCAGCGGCCACAGGAGCGGGACTCCCCCGGTGGTGATGAGGTCGCCCACGATGTGCACCACCACACCGATGAGCATGGACACGGGCAGCCAGGTCCATTGTTCCGGGGCATACACCGTGACCAGACCGGCCATCGCCAGTGCGAAAGCCCAGTTGGTCAGGAACCCGCTCTTGGGAAAAAGCTTCAGGGCCTTCGCCGCGATGTTGATCAGGCACATGCACAGCAGGCCGGCGCCGACGGACAGGAGCCCCCAGGGGGTCTCCAGCTGGAACCGGGACGCCAGCGCGGCCAGCAGGACGAAGACCCCCGCGCCCAGGATGGAATGCGTTCCCTGCCGGTGCCCGCCGCTGGCGTTCTCAATCCCACGGGCAATCGCGTTGGACAGCGGCGGCAGGGACTGGGCCACCGTGCTGGAGCGGTGGTCCCAGTCGCAGACCAGTGCCGTTCCTGCAGTGGCCAAGCCGCCAATCAGGATGCCGGTTGGATCCAACGGGTACCAGCCCAGCGTGTAGGGGCCCGTGGAGGCAACAGCTACCCACGCCGCGGCTCCCGACGCGGCGTGGTGTCCTCCCATCATCCGTCAGGCCCCTGTCTGAGCGACGGGAACGGGCTGGTCGGAGAAGATGTTGCGGATGACGCCGTCGGCCCATCCCAGGATTTCCGCGTCCTGCAGGTCCCGGCCGCCGATGCGCGCGGTCTTTGGCTTGGGGATCAGCACCGCGTCCAGTGCCGGCTTGGACTGCGATCCCGGGTACATCCGGTTCAGGCGCATGACCTTGGACTCCGGCAACTGCGCGGGCGAGAACCTGATGAAGTTGCCCTGCAGCGCCACGTCGGACAACCCTGCCTCGCGGGCAGCCACCCGGAACCGGGCCACGGCCACCAGGTTCTGGGCCGGCAGCGGAAGCTCACCGTAGCGGTCCACCAGTTCGGCGAAGACCTCGTCGATCGCCTCGTTGGTCTGCGCTGCCGCCAGCTTGCGGTAGGCCTCGAGGCGCAGCCGTTCGCCCGGAACGTAGTCGTGCGGAAGGTGGGCGTTGACCGGCAGCTCGATCTTCATCTCGGCAGCCTTCTCCTCGGCCTCGCCGCGGAAGTCCGCCACGGCCTCGCCCACCAGCCGGATGTAGAGGTCGAACCCGACACCCTGGATGTGGCCGGACTGTTCGCCACCCAGCAGGTTGCCGGCCCCGCGGATCTCCAGGTCCTTCATGGCCAGCTGCATGCCTGCGCCGAGCTCGTTGTGCGTTGCCACGGCCTTGAGTCGTTCCAGCGCCACCTCCCCCAGCGGCTTCTCCGACGGGTACAGGAAATAGGCGTAGGCACGCTCGCGGCCACGGCCCACGCGCCCGCGGAGCTGGTGGAGCTGGGACAGGCCGTACTTGTCCGCACCGTCCACGATCAGGGTGTTCGCGTTTGAGATATCCAGGCCCGTCTCGATGATGGTGGTACACACCAGGACGTCGAAGCGCCGCTCCCAGAAGTCCACGATGATCTGTTCCAGGCGGCTTTCGGACATCTTGCCGTGCGCCACCTCCACCCGGGCTTCCGGAACCAGCTCGCGGATCTTCGCCGCCGTCCGTTCAATGGTGGACACCCGGTTGTGGACCAGGAACACCTGGCCCTCGCGCATCAGCTCCCTGCGGATCGCGGCGGAGGTCTGCTTATCCGTGTAGGGGCCCACGTAGGTCAGCACGGGGTGGCGTTCCTCCGGCGGCGTAGCCAGGGTGGAGGTCTCCCGGATGCCGGTGAGCGACATCTCGAGTGTCCGGGGAATCGGGGTGGCGCTCATGGCCAGCACGTCCACATTGGTGCGCATCTTCTTCAGCGCCTCTTTATGCTCGACGCCGAACCGCTGCTCCTCGTCCACGATCACCAGTCCGAGGTCCTTGAACTCGAAGTCCTTGGACAGCAGCCGGTGCGTGCCGATCACCACGTCCACCGAGCCGTTCTTGACGCCTTCCGCCGTCTCCTTCGCTTCCTTGGAACCCTGGAACCGGGACAGCGGCTTGACGCGCAGCGGGAAGCCGGAGAACCGTTCAGTGAAGGTTTCGTAGTGCTGCTGGGCCAGGAGGGTGGTGGGCACCAGCACGGCCACCTGCTTGCCGTCCTGGACCGCTTTGAAGGCCGCCCGCACCGCGATCTCGGTCTTGCCGTAGCCCACGTCCCCGGACACCAGGCGGTCCATCGGGATCTCCCGCTCCATGTCCGCCTTGACCTCGTTGATGGTGGTCAACTGGTCCGGCGTCTCCACGTAGGGGAAGGCTTCCTCCAGTTCCCGCTGCCACGGGGTATCCGGGCCGAAGGCGTGCCCGCGCGAGGCCATCCGCGCCGAGTACAGCCGGATCAGCTCCCCGGCGATCTCCTTGACGGCCTTGCGGGCCTTGGACTTGGTGCTCGCCCAGTCCGCGCCGCCCATCTTGCTCAGGACCGGGGTGTCCCCGCCCACGTAGCGGGTCACCTGGTCCAGCTGGTCAGTGGGCACGAACAGCCGGTCCCCCGGTGCGCCCCGCTTGGACGGCGCGTACTCCAGCACCAGGTACTCGCGTACGCCGTCGGCTCCGCCCGCCACCTTGCGCTGGATCAGCTCGACGAACCGGCCGATCCCGTGCTGTTCGTGGACCACATGGTCCCCCGCCACCAGCTGCAGGGGGTCGACGGCGTTGCGCCGTTTGGACGGCATCCGCCGCATGTCCTTGGTGGAGGCTGCGGAGGTCCGGCCCAGCAGGTCGGCTTCCGTGAGCAGTCCCAGCTTCAGGCCGTCCAGGACAAAACCGCGTCCGACGGCGGCGGTGGTCACCTCGATGATCCCCGGCTGGGGCTCGTGGTCCAGGCTGTCCACCCGGGCGCAGGGGATATCGGCGTCGTGGAACAGTTCCGCCAGGCGCTGTGCGGGACCGGGACCTTCAGTGGCCACGACGATCCGCCACTGGTCGCGCACGTGCGAACCGATGAAGTCCATCATTTCCGCCACGTCGCCCTGGTAGCCGCGGGGCTCCCGTGCGTGCAGGTTCAGGACGTCGATCTCCGGGAGCAGTTCCGCGTCCTGGGCCAGCGAGGTGATGGACCACCAGGAGACGCCGTGCTCCAGGGAGGATGCACGGGTCTCGCCCAGCGAGCGGAAGCTCGCCGAGTGCAGCGCCGCCGACGCTTGGGAGCTGAGGTCCAAAGGCGCCGTCCCGCCGTCGGACGCCGTGGACCAGGCCGCCTCCAGGAATTCCTCGTTGGTGGCGGCGAGGTCGTGCGCGCGGGTGCGGACCTTCTCGGGCTCGATGACAACGGCAATGGAGTCGGCAGGAAGCTGGTCCACGAACGGGACCATGGCGTCCACCAGCACTGGCGCCAGGGATTCCATGCCCTCCACGGCGATGCCGCCGGCGATCCTCTCCAGCATGTCGGCGGCGGCCGGGAGCTGTGACTTGAGCGTCGCGGCGCGGGACATCACGGACGGGGTGATGAGGATTTCCCGGCAGGGCGGGGCATGCAGTTCGGTAGGGTGGTGGATTCCGGGGGCTGACAGCGAGCGCTGGTCGGCCACGGCGAACCAGCGCATCTGGTCCACCTCATCGCCAAAGAACTCCACGCGGATGGGGTGGTCCTCGGTGGGCGGGAACACGTCGATGATGCCGCCGCGGACGGCGAACTCCCCCCGGTGCGTCACCATGTCCACCCGGGCGTAGGCGGCATCGGTGAGGCTCCGCACCACGTCCGTGAACGGGATGTCCTGGCCCACCTTCAACGTGACCGGCACCAGGTCACCGAGTCCGGCCACCACGGGCTGGACCACGGCCCGGACGGGCGCCACCACCACCCGGAGCCGGCCCGCTGCCGAGCTCTCCGGATGGGCCAGCCGGCGCAGGACGGCCAGCCGCCGTCCCACCGTGTCCGAACGCGGCGAGAGGCGCTCGTGCGGCAGCGTTTCCCAGCTGGGGAACTCGGCCACGGCATCCGCGGGCAGGTAGGCGCGAAGTGCCGCCGCCAGGTCCTCCGCCTCCCGGCCGGTGGCGGTGACGGCGAGGACCACGCCCGGCCCGCCGCCGTCGGACTCTTCTGGCCCGGCGGCCCTGAGGCCGTCAGACATCTCGGCGAGCAGCACGGGACGCAGCCCGGCGGGCGCGCTGATCTGGTAATCCTGGCCTCGAACGCTGAATCCCCTGGCGGCTTCCGCCCGGACGCGCGCGAACGTCTGGTCCTCGGCGAGGACGCGCCGCAGGCCATCCAGCGACGGGCCTGCAGTGGATTGGCCGGCGGCGGACGGGCCGGGAAGGCTCATGGCAGAAGCTCCTGTGGTGTTCAAGGGGATCGCAGGCAACGCGAAAACCCGAAATTCGCTGCGAATCCCGGGTAACCTCCAGCCTACCGCGCACCGGCGACATTCCGGGCCCCGGCAGTCCTGCCAGCGGATCCTGCGCTTAGGCTGGCAGGGCCCACTCATTTACCGGGGCGGCCGTCCGGACAGGCCGCCGCTCCGAACTGCTGAGGACGAACAGGAGCGAGCATGACCGGAACCAATGCACCCCACATTGCCAAGACAGTCCTGGTGACGGGGGCCACCGGCTACATCGGCGGCCGGCTGGTGCCCCGGCTCCTCGAGGCAGGCCACAGCGTCAAGGTGCTGGTCAGGTCCCCGGACAAGGTTGCCGGGGTCCCGTGGCGGGGCAAGGTGGAGGTGGTGGAAAGCAGCCTGGACGACGGCGACGCGCTGCGGAAGGCGCTGGACGGCGTCGACGTCTTCTACTACCTGGTGCACTCCATGGCTGCCGGGGCGGGTTTCGAAGCCAAGGAGAAGGCGATGGCCGGCATCGCGGCCCAGGCGGCGGCTGATGCGGGGGTGGGCAGGATCGTGTACCTCGGCGGCCTGCATCCGCAGCGCGTGGAATTATCCACCCACATGCGGTCCAGGGAGGCAGTGGGCCAGGTATTCCTGGACGGCCAGGTGGACGCCATTGTCTTCCAGGCGGGCGTGGTGATCGGCTCCGGCTCGGCGTCCTTCGAGATGATCCGGCACCTGTCCGAGACGCTGCCCCTGATGCCGGCGCCCAGCTGGGTCCGGAACCGGATCGAAGCGATCGCCGTGCGGGACGTCCTGTACTACCTGGTGGCCGCGGCATCCCTGGACGGGCCCATCAACCGGACCTTCGATATCGGCTGCCGCCAGGTGCTCACGTACGCGGCAATGATGAAGGAGTACGCCGCCGAAGCCGGCCTGCCCTACCGGGTGGTGCTGGCCCTGCCGGTCCCGGCCCCCAAGCTCGCCGGGATGTGGGTGGCGCTCACCACGCCCATCCCGCTGTCCATGGCTTTCCCCCTGGTCCAGTCCCTGCAGCACGACGCCATATCCAGCGAGCATGGCATCGACAGGTACATCCCCCAGCCCGACGGCGGGTTGACGCCGTACCGCAGCGCCGTCGCGCTGGCTCTGGGCAAGGAACGGGACGGCCAGGTGGAGACCACCTGGGCAAATGCCGGAGTGGCGTCCGATCCCCTGCCGAGCGATCCCGACTGGTCCGGCCACACGGTCTACATCGACGAACGCACCTTCCACGGGGACGTGGACCCGCAACACGTGTGGACGATTATCGAGGGAATCGGCGGCCGGAACGGCTGGTACTCGCTCCCGCTTGCATGGCAGGTGCGCGGCTGGCTGGACAAGCTGACCGGCGGGGCCGGGCTCCTGCGCAGGCGCCGGCACCCCAAGATGCTGGCCGCCGGGGAGGTGGTGGACTGGTGGCGCGTGGAACGGATCGACCGCGGCAGGCTGCTCCGGCTGCGGGCCGAGATGCGGGCGCCCGGCCGGGCATGGCTGGAACTGTCCGTGGAACCCGACGGCGCCGGCAGCCTGTACCGGCAGCGGGCCATCTTCTTCCCCAAGGGACTCAGCGGCCGGCTCTACTGGCTGGCTGTCCTGCCGTTCCACAGCCTGATCTTCCCGGCGATGGCCCGGAACATCACCGGGGCGGCACAAAAGCTCATCGATGCGGAGCGGCCGGCCGGGACCCCGTAGGATGTCTTGAGTTAAATCCGTTCCCCAATGTCCCAGGAGGACCCATGGCCCTGAGCGCAACCACTTCCCTTCCGCACTCCGTCGACAGCGTCGCAGCTGTCCTGGTGAACGAGGACTTCCAGCGCCACGTCAGCCAGCTGGTGGGCGGTAACCTGGAATCGTTCACCGTGGACGGTGACGTCGCCGGCGCGTTCAACGCCACCTCTGTGCGCACCCTTCCCACCACCCGCCTGCCCGAATTTGCCCGCAAGTTCGTGGGTGAGCACCTGAAAGTGACCCAGGTGGAAAGCTGGAACGCCCCCGCGGAAGACGGCTCCCGCCAGAGCAACATCACCGTCAAGATCGCCGGCGCACCCGTGGACGTCACCGCCGTTCAGCGCCTGGTGGCCGAGGCCAGCGGAACCCGCGTTGAGCTCGAGGGCGAGGTCAAGTCCTCCGTGCCTTTCCTGGGCGGCAAGATCGCCGACGCTGCCGAGCCCATGGTGGCCAAGGCACTGAACCTGCAGGCACAGCAGGCGCAGGCCTGGCTGGAAAGCCACTGACCCGGTGGAACTGCCCGTTTTCGCGGCCCTGGTCCTGATTGTGGCCGGCGTCTGGTCCCTGGTGGTCTGGCCGCAGTTCCTGCGGCGGGTCATGAAGGATCCCCGGGCCCGGGACGCGGCCGGCAAGGCCACCAAGTTCCTCACCGTCCACGTGGTGCTGGTGAGCGTCTCCATGGTGCTCGGTGCCGCAACGGCACTCATCGGCATCATGGCACTGTTCGGCTGACCCTGCATGCCAAAAGGCTCTCCTCCCGGCGGGAGGAGAGCCTTTTCGCGTTTACGGTAGGTCAGGCTGCCTGGTTAAGGGCATCCTCGGCGGCCACCCAGGAGATCATCGCGCATTTCACGCGGGCTGCATAGCGGGCCACGCCCTCGAACGCGGCGGCATCCCCCAACAGTTCCGGATCCGCATGGACCTTTCCACGAGAGCGCAAAACCTCCCGGAAGCTGTCGATGACTTCATGCAGTTCCGCCACGGTCATGCCCTCGGCCAGTTCAGTGAGCACCGATGCCGAGGCCATCGAAATTGAACAGCCGGCGCCGTCCCAGGAAACCTGGGCGATCCGTCCATCCTCCACGGCCAGGCGCAGCGTCACTTCATCCCCGCAGACCGGGTTGAGCTGGTGGGATTGGCCGGTGGATGCCCCCGCCGGGGCCTCGGTCGCGGCCAGGCCGCTGCCGTGCCGCGCCTTGGAGTGGTCAAGGATGATCTGCTGGTACAGCTGGTCAAGGCTCATGGGTTTACCTTCTATCCTCGGGCTAGGCGCCGAAGTAGGCCCGCACGCCGGACACGGCATCCAGGAACTGGTCCACGTCGTCCGTGGTGTTGTACAGGTAGGTGCTTGCCCGGGTGGTGGCCGTCAGGCCCAGCCTGCGGTGCAACGGCTGGGCACAGTGGTGGCCAACGCGCACCGCGATTCCGCGGGAGTCCAGGAACTGCCCTACATCGTGAGCGTGAACGCCCTCGACGTCGAAAGCGGCCAGTCCGATCCGCTCCTTCCCGGCTTCGGGCCCCAGGACCCTGATGCCGGGGAGCGATTCCAGGCCTGCCACCATCCGTGCACCGAGTTCGGCCTCCCAGCGGTGGATCCGGTCCAGCCCGGTTTCTGTGAGGTAGTTGGCGGCGGCGGCCAGGGCCACTGCCTGGGAGATCCGCTGCGTACCGGCCTCAAAACGCTGGGGCGCGGGCAGGTACTCCGCCCGCTCCATGGTCACGGTGGTGATCATGGAGCCGCCGGTGAGGAAGGGCGGCAGGATGTCCAGCAGTTCCTGCTTGCCGTAGAGGACGCCGATGCCCGTGGGGGCCAGCATCTTGTGCCCGGAGAAGACGGCGAAGTCCACGTCCAGGTCCTTGACCTTCAGCGGAAGGTGGGGTGCCGACTGGCACGCGTCCAGGACCACCAGTGCGCCGGCTGCCCGGGCAAGTGCCACGAGTTCGCGGACCGGGTTGATGGTCCCCAGGACGTTGGAGGCGTGGGTGAAGGCAAGCACCCTGGTGCGGCTGCCGATGATCTGTGCAGCCTGGTCCATCCTGAGGCTGCCGGCATCATCAATGGGGATGTAGCGGAGCGTGGCGCCGGTACGGAAAGCCAGTTCCTGCCACGGTATGAGGTTTGCGTGGTGCTCCATCTCGGTGACCACGATCTCGTCCCCGGGAACCAGCGCGAGATCCTTCAGCCCGGCATCGCCCCGGCCCTGCGAAGCCCAGAGCCCGGCGTTGGACAGCGCGTAGGAGATGAGGTTGAGGCCCTCGGTGGCGTTGGATGTCCAAATGGTCTCGGAGTAGTCGGCACCAACAAAGTCAGCCACGGTCTGCCGGGCGTCTTCAAAGGCCTCTGTGGCCTCCACAGCAAGATGGTGGGCGCCCCGGTGGACCGCGGCGTTCCGCTGCTCATAGAACTCCTGCTCGGCTTCCATGACGCTCACGGGGTTCTGCGAGGTGGCTCCCGAATCCAGGTAGACCAGGGGGCGTCCGTTGACGAGCTGGTGGAGGACCGGAAAGTCGTTCCGGATGCGCATCACTTCGGCGTTATCCATCACCGGCAGGGCCTGCTCCAGCGTGGCTGGCGTTGCTACTACGGCCAAAACGATCTCCTTGAGATGCCAACGGATGACACTCAATTGTCCCACAGCACGGCTGTGGCGGCCGCCCACGGGGGCAGCCGCCACAGCCGCTCCGGGCTTCGCCCGCGGAGCGGAGGGCCGGCGACGGCTGGGGGGAGAGTCTCGGTCTCAGAAGACTCTGACGTCGCCGGCCCCGTCTCGGCCCGGTCCCTGGGGGCCGGAAGTCGATAGAGGCCTTGATGTCCTGCAGCAATCTCTGCGGCTTCCCTCCCGCCGCTCCTTTGCCTCCTTAAGTAAATCCTGCGGTAGCCCTCTGCACACGAGTAGGGTGTACTCGTTTTCCGCGGAAAGGAACTACTTGGGCAGCCGTGCCGGGCAGCAAGCCCCGGGAGGGCTTCGTGTCCTGCATCGGAGGAACTTGCGGGAGCACCTGCCGGACGGCACAGGGTGTCCCCAGTGACGGCGTCGCGGTACAGGCTGCACGGAGAAAAGCAGGTAGCAATCCCTACTTGGGCAGCGCGGACTCCAGTTCGTCCCTGCTCCGCACACCCAGCTTGACGTAGGTGCGGTACAGGTGTCCTTCCACGGTCCGGACCGAAACCATGAGGCGCTGGGCTATCTCACGGTCGGTGAGGCCCTGGACGGCAAGCTCCACGATGTCCTGTTCCCGGCGGGTGAGGTGCACCGCGGGGGCTGCGGCGATAAAGCGTCCCTCGCGGAACCGTTCTCCCAGTTCGTGGTCGCACTTCTCCCGCTGGGCCACCGCCTGCCGGGACCGGCGGCGTTCCCCGGCCTGCTCCAGTACCGTGCTGGCACGGGCGTACGCCTCGCGGGCAAGGTTGACGAAGCCGGACTCCTCCAGGGATGTGGCCGTTGCCATCAGGGCATCGCCGTCGGCAGCTTCCCAGCCGGTGGCCAGGGTCAGCATGGCAGCAGCCCAGCGTCCCTGCACGGCACCTGCAGTGTCCTTCACCATGGGGATTACCGAAGGATCCCCCAAATCCCAGCACACGGCCAGAAGCTCCAGCAGGTGGCCCGTCCGCCCGGCCGCTTCCGCGGCAGTCATCATGGTATGCAGCGAGGCGAGGCCCTTTCCGTCGTGGGCCAGGTATTCGCCAGCCGCGGCGGCATATGCGCCGGCCAGGAGGTCATGCTGCGGCCCACCTGCAACGGCATCCTTGTAGTCCTGTTCCAGGCGTTTGGCCTGGGCCGCATCCCCCAGCCGCGCCGCGACGTAGAAACCAAGGGAAGACCCAAAGCGGAACAGGTGGAGCGGATCATTGAGCCGCAGTGCCTCCACGGCCGGCAGCAGCAACTGGTACGCACGCTCCATCCGGCCCTGGCGCAGCAGCGAGTAGCCCCTGAGCAGCTGCAGGCTGCCGTCGAAGGTTGCCGCACCGGCGTCGTGGTGGGTGGCGTAGCTGTTCAGTTCCCGTTCCGCTGATTCCCATTCGCCCATGGCCAGGTAGGTGACCACCAGCCGGCCCAGCACGAATTCGGGAAAGAAAAACAGGCTGCCGTCCAGGGGCGGCAGCTCGGATGCGGCAAGGAGTGCGGCATCCAGGCCCTCGGCAGGCCGGCCGGCGGCCGTGAGCGCGTGTGCCAGCAGCGCTTCACCAACGGCCGCCACGGGCTGGTGGCCGCCACCCAACGGACGGTCCCTGACGGTTTCCACGGCCGCTGCCAGCGCACGATAATCCACCTCGGACCCTGCCTTCAGCAACCGGAGGAGATCCTCCTGCCAGGTCCCGGTCCCCTCCCCCGGTGAGCCCGTTTGTTCCCGCACGTCCTCCGCGACGGCGGTCAGCTGGTGCCCCGCCGCCTGGTGTCCCGATATCCGCAGCAGCAGGACCGCCGGGCCCTGGGGATGGTCAGTGAGCTGGAGCCAGCATTCGTCGAGCAGGGCGGCCGCATCAGCATAGGACCCCTCGTTGTACAGGGCTCGGGCCTGGACCGCCTGCGCCAGCGGCACGAGGTCCGGGGCATGCACCCTGGCCGCGATGGATCGCGCGCTGGGGTTGCGGTACCTGGAAAGCGCCTCGATGGCGGATTCGAGCATGTCGGCGTCAGGCACGCGCAGTCCGCATTCCAAAGCCCATTCCACAGACCGCAGCCGGCCTTCGCCAGGGAGCACGGTGCCGTCCTGGTGGGCTCGGATTTTCTCCTGCAGCTGCAGGCTGCGCGATACGGAGATGGTGTTCCTGATGGCCTCGGCGAAAAGGCTGTTCCACAGGGAAAGTTCAGCCGGGACACCGGACGTTTCCACCACCATCTGCTGGTCCAGCAGGGAACGGACCACCGGTGCCCCGCAGATCTCCTCGATGACCTTCCTGCCAACGGGTCCGGCGAGGGCGATGAGTTTGAGTGCTTCCTGTTCTTCGGGCCGCCGCCGGAGGTGGTCCTTGGCCACCACCGCCGTCAGCCGGGCACCATCACAGGGCAGGGCGCCCAGCAGGACCCAGATGCCGTTCCGCTTGGACAGGATCCCTGCTTCGGCGGCATCGTGCAGCAGCGCGTCCAGGAGGCGGGGATTGCCGCCCGATGCCTTCCAGGCCGCGTCAATTGTGGCCGCAGGAACTGTTCCCGCGAGGAGGTGCTCCAGGACCTCCTCGATCTGTTCCCGGTTCAGGGGCCGCAGGTCCACGCGCTCCGCAAGGCCGTCGTACCACAACTGGTCCAGCGGCTGCGGGAGTCCGGGCCGCGGCCTGGCCGCTGCCACCACTGTCGCCCAGCCGGCCGAAATCAGGTCCGCCAGCACGCCCGCAGAAGCCTCATCCAGATGGTGGGCATCGTCCACCAGCAGCAGGACAGCATTGCCGTTTCCGGCTTTCAGCTTCTCGAAATACGTCCACATGGACCGCAGGACCGCTACGGGCGAAACCGACTCCTCTGCGGTCAGGTCAGTCGTATAGGGGGTCAGCACACCAAATGGCACCGCTGCCAGCGCCGAGCTGCCATGGATCTGCAGGATGTTCAGCTCCCCCCTGAACCGCTCCGCGACCGTCTCTGTGAGCGACGACTTGCCGATGCCTGGACCGGCCATGACGAAGACGGCCTGGCTGGTTCGGTTCCGGACAATGTTGCAGATCCTGTCCAGCGGCTCACGGCGGCCGGTAAGTGCCCGCTGCGCCGCGCCGGGCTTATGTCCATTAGACGAGTCCAGTCAGATCACCCCTGGAAGTTACGCCGAGCTTCGTAAACACCTGGTAGAGGTGCCCCTCAACAGTCCGGACTGACACGCCCATCTCCAGGGCGATATCGCGGTTCGACGCACCCCGGCCGGCCAGTCGCGCGATCTGGCGCTCCCTGCTGGTGAGCAGCGGGCTGCCGCTGCTGGGCACGATCGGCAGGTTGGTCACTGTGGCGGCCAGGATGTCCAGGCGGGCCTGGGCGGTCCGGGCGGACATCGAGTCGCCGTCCTGCCGTGCGAAGTCCACGGCGAGGGCCATGCACCGGGCCTCGACAGCGTCCAGTTCCAAGGTGGCGGCGAGCTCTCCGCCGGCAAGGAGTACCTTTGCATCCTTGGTGCGGCTGCCCAGCGCTATCAGCCGCGACACCTCTGCCAGTGGTCCCTGCCGGTGGTCTGCGATCTCCTCCAGAAGCCGGAAGTCGGCGTCGCTCCCGTTCACGGTAGCCGCAAGGAGCTCCACCCCTGCAACCGTGTACCGCCCTGCATCCATGTTCCGGCGGGCCGATTGCTTGAGCTTGCTGACGGCGTCGGGGTCGTTCAGCCAGCGCCCCGTCACCAGGGCACAGAAATCGATAAGGCTGTCGGTGGCGAAACCGGATGTGCCGGAGACCCGTTGCAGCTTGGCGAGGTACTTCCTGGCCTGGACCACGTTGCCGATTTGCGCATGGGCCAGGGCGGTGGCCGAGTATGCGAACCGGAGCGCGGTCTGCACAGGCTGCAGTTCCAGCTGCGCGGCCGCGGACATCAGGGGATCGAGGGCGGCCGCGCCACGGCCCGAATAGACGTAGGCGATTCCGGCGGCCAGTTCGGCTGCGGCGCTGCCGTACGGCAGCCGGGATGGTTCCTCGGCGTTTTGCGTGCCCAGAAGGTCGATGCACCGCCGCCACTGGCCTGCCATCAGCAGGACCAGGTAGGCCTCCCGGTTATACCGCTCGCGCAGGCCCACAACATGGGAGGCATCGCTGATCTGCCCGCCGAGCTGCCGCATCAGGCTCAGGGCATCCATCTCCCGCCCCGTCAATGCCAGGGCCGTCATCAGGATGATGGCGGCATTCATGCGGTATTCGGCGTCGGGATTCCTTGCCTGGTCCGCGGCGGACTCAAGTGCGGGAATCAACGCCGCGTAGTCGCCCACGAACGCCCGGTATTCGAACTCCGTCAGGGCAACGCGGTTTAGCGCCGCCGCGCCCGGTTCAGGCCAGAATGCACCGTTGCCTGCAGGCGCCAGCCGTTCCCGTGCCTCCGCGAGGAGGGTGGGCACCTTTCCTGCATGGTCCGGAAGCCGCATCATCACCTGGGCCCTGGCCGCCACCAGATGGGCGTATTCCTCGACGTCGTCCAGTGCGTCCATTTCCGGCCGGGTGATCTCATCCAGCGCTGACAAGGCCTGGACCGGCATATCCAGCTGGAGGTATGCGGCAGCTTTCTGCCGCTGGGCCGGTACCCACTGGGGGTCCGTCCTCTTCAGCATGTCAGCGTACGTGAGGGCAAACTTGGGATCGAACAACTGGACCGCTGCTTCCGCGGCCGCGAGGGCGAAGGCTGGACTCAGCTCAGCCTCGCACTCGTGCGTCCAGGCCGCGAAGGCCATCAGCTCATCGACCGTCATGCCTGCGGGATCGGGTTCCTCGCCGCCAATCAGGACGCTGCGCAGTTCCCGGCGCCGGGCGATGCTCAGCCAGGTCCGCACGACGTCGCCAATGTACTTTTCGCGCAGCGACACCCAGCGGTGGTCGGAGTCGTCAATCTCGAGGAGGCCGCCGTCTTCCATGTCGGCCACCACGTCGGCACTGTAGATGGAGGTCAGGCGGGACAGTTCCACCCGCCGTGCACAGGAGAGCATCTCAATGACTTCCCGGGTTTCCGGGGTTTCCCGTGACCAGCGGGACCTTACGATGTCATCGAGGCTGGCGGCGCCGTCGAGCACCACCTTGTCGCGCAGGGTCCAGACGGAATCGGACAGGACCAGGTTTCCGGACAGCTGCTGCTCCGTGACCAGGGCCTTGAGCAGGAGCGGGTTGCCGCCCACCATGCGGTGGTAGGTGTTGACCAGGGAGGCAGACACCCGGTGGCCCAGCAGGGACAGCAGGACTTGACGGGTTTGCAGCTCGTTGAGGTTGCTGAGCCGCACCTCCGTCAGCCGGTGGTCCGTGAGAAGCCAGTGGAAGTCGGCCGGAAGGTCGCTGATGCCGGGTGCCACAGCGATGATTTTGGCGGTACCGGTCAGGAGCACGTTCAACAGCACTCCGGCGCTCATGTCGTCGATGCTGCCGGCGGTGTCGAGCGTGATGATGCAGGGCCTGCCTGCGGCGTCGCTGCGGATCAGCGACGTGATGCCGCGGAGGATGGCTGTGGGCGACCCCATGTAGGCCTGCGGTAGCCGCGCCAGCAGGAAGGACAGGCACCCGTAGGGGGTGGTGGATCCGGCGGGGCCGTTGCGGAGCTGCAATGACCAGACGTCCGGGCCAAGGTCGGCCACTGCCGCACGGGCGAGGGAGGACTTACCCACACCCCGGCTGCCGGTGATGACGGCTCCCAGGGAGTTTTCGCTGGTGAGGGCGGTGTGGATGGTTTCGAGATTGGCGCTCCGGGCAGGCGCGGACCATTGCTGTTCCGGCGTTACCGGGGCATGGGTGTGCAGCCCAACGTCGTGAGGTGTTGACCCACGTCCCCAGCTGAGTGGCTCGATTGACATGAACTTATCCCCTACATCCCCGATAGCGGGTTGTAGCCCCATTGCTCCCCCGCATAGCAAGAAGAGTACCCTGTGGCACCCACAGGGAAACAGGTTGAAACGGGTTTAAGTTTCTAAGTTGCTATTGCCCGGTCTTGGCGGGGTGGAACTTCTGCTGCGCTGCCGTAAGCCCCTCGCGCAGCAACGCCTCCACGGCATCCGCCGCTTCATCGAGCAGGAACGGCAGTTCCTTGAGTTCGGCGGAGCCGAAGTCCCGCAACACGTAGTCAGCGGTGTCCATCCTGCCGGGAGGACGCCCCACTCCCACGCGGACCCTCAGGTAATCCTTCGTTGCCAGCGCTTTCGAGATGTCGCGCAGCCCGTTGTGGCCGCCTTCGCCGCCGCCGATCTTGAGCTTTACCGTATTAAAAGGGATGTCGATTTCGTCGTGGACGGCAACCACGTGGTCAGGTGTGATGCCGTAGAAATTGGCCAGCGCCGACACCGGGCCGCCGGAAACATTCATGTAGGTCAGCGGTTTTGCCAGGACAACCCGGGGCCCGCCAATCCCCAGCCGCCCCTCCAGCACCTGGGCTCGCGCCTTGTGCGTTTTGAACCCGGCACCGATCCGGCCTGCCAGTTCATCGAGCACCATCTGGCCGACGTTGTGCCTGTTGCCTTGGTACTGGACTCCGGGGTTTCCGAGGCCGACGATCAGCCAGGTGTCAGTCATGGGTCAATCCTAGGGTGGGCTAATTGGGACAAGCCGCAGGCCAGCGGCGGTGGACATGGCAGTGGCCGGACCCCACGGGGATCCGGCCACTGGCAAGGGCATGCCGGGTGATTACTCGGCTGCTGCTTCGGCGGCTTCGGAAGCTTCGCCGGAAACAGCCTCGCCGCCTTCGGTGGCGGTCTCTTCCTCGGTTGCCACGGCCTCGGAGATGTTCACGACGAGCGCCTCGGCGTCGGTCAGCAGGGCGGAACCCTTGGGCAGGACCAGGTCGGAAGCGTGGATGTGCTCGCCGGCGCCGCGGCCTTCGATGGAGACCTCGACGGCGTCGGGCAGGTGGGTCGCCTCGGCCTCGAGGGACACCACGGTCAGTTCGAGGTTGTGGACGGTGCCCGGGGCGGTTTCGCCGGTGACGTGTACCGGAACGTCGACGGTGACCTTCTCGCCCTGGCGGACGGTCAGGAGGTCGATGTGCTCGATGATCTGCTTGATCGGATCGCGCTGGATGTCCTTGACCAGGGCCAGGTGGCCGTCGCCATTGATGTCCAGGGACAGCAAGGCGTTGGGGGTGCGGACAGCCAGGGTGGTGGCCTTGGCGGGCAGGGTGATGTGGATGGGCTCTGCGCCGTGGCCGTAGATGACGGCGGGGATCAGGTTGGCCATCCGGGCGCGGCGGGCGTAGCCCTTGCCGAATTCGGTGCGCAGTTCTGCTGCGAGCTTCTGCTCAGACATGGATATCTCCTTGAAGACTAAACGGTGTTCAGCAAGGGCGGAGGTCTGGTGCGACCTTCAACGCCGGGCGGCCGGAAGCCGGCCCTTCAAGAAGGCGCCCTTCACTGGAAGGGCAGATCAGACCCAGTCGATAACGGAGACTGCAGGCCGTTGTCAGGCATACACCCAACCGGCTGCTCTCCCTCGCCAAGGTATCGGGGACAAGCCTACCAGCGGCGGGCCGGTTTCCTTAAACCGGGACCGCCGCGGCAAAGGGCTTTAGGCGTTGCCGTCGAACAGGCTGGTGACGGAACCGTCGTCGAACACTTCGCGGACTGCGCGCGCAATCAGCGGTGCGATGGACAGCACGGTCAACTGCGGGAACCGCTGGGACGCCGAGAGCGGAAGCGTATTGGTGACCACCACTTCGCGGGCGCCGGAATCGGAAAGCCGCTGGGCGGCCGGCTCGGAGAAGACAGCGTGCGTGGCGGCGATGATGACGTCCTTGGCGCCGGCGTTCTTCAGCACCTGGACGGCGCCGGAGATGGTTCCGCCGGTGTCGATCATGTCGTCGATCAGGACGCAGGTGCGTCCCTCGATCTGGCCCACAACGGTCTTGGACACGGCCTGGTTGGGAACGGTCAGGTCGCGGCTCTTGTGCACGAACGCAAGGGGCGCGCCGCCCAGGCGCTCGGCCCACTGCTCCGCCACCCGGACGCGTCCGGTGTCCGGTGAAACGACCGTGATGTTGTCAGCGTCCACCCGGGTGCGGATGTAGTCGGCGAGCAGCGGGATGGCCATCAGGTGGTCCACCGGGCCGTCGAAGAAGCCTTGGATCTGGGCGGTGTGCAGGTCAACGCTCATGATGCGGTCGGCGCCGGCGGTCTTGTACATGTCGGCCACCAGGCGGGCGGAGATGGGCTCGCGGCCGCGGCCCTTCTTGTCCTGCCGGGAGTACGGATAGAAGGGCGACACCACCGTGATCCGCTTGGCTGAGGCGCGCTTCAGCGAATCGATCATGATCAGCTGCTCCATCAGGTGGTTGTTCAGCGGGGCCGGGTGCGCCTGGATGACGAAGGCGTCCGTGCCGCGGACGCTTTCGCCCGCGCGGACGTAGATCTCACCGTTGGCGAAATCGTAGGCGTCCACCGGGAGGAGGTCGGTTCCAAGC
Source organism: Arthrobacter sp. Y3221157 (assembly GCF_059089865.1). NCBI lineage: Bacteria > Bacillati > Actinomycetota > Actinomycetes > Micrococcales > Micrococcaceae > Arthrobacter > Arthrobacter sp. Y3221157. The sequence goes on along the minus strand of NZ_JBNHFD010000032.1, from coordinate 17,382 downwards.
TCCTTGGCGATTTCCCGGGCAAGCTCCGGGTGTGCCCGCCCGGTGGCGAGCACCAGCTTCTTCTCGCCGTGCGCCGTAATTTCGCTCATTGTTACTTGCCCTCTTCTGTAGATGCCGGGGTACTTGAGGAGTCTTTGGTGGCCGCCTGGGCCAGTTCGGCCGAACGGGTTCCGGGCCTGTGTGCCGGAACCCAGCCTTCGGTGTTGCGCTGGGCAGCGATGCTCAAGGCAAGGGCACCTGCGGGTACGTCTTTGCGGATCACCGCACCGGCGCCGCTGTAGGCACCGTCCCCCACGGTGACCGGGGCAACAAAGACCGTATTGGAACCTGTCCGCACACCGGAGCCGATGACCGTCCGGTGCTTCTTTTCGCCGTCGTAATTGGCGGTGATGTTCCCGCAGCCGATGTTGGTGTCCTCGCCAATTTCAGCGTCGCCGGCGTAGCCGAGGTGGGACAACTTGGAGCCGCGGCCGATGGTTACGTTCTTGGTCTCGTAGAACGCGCCGATCTTGCCGCTTTCGCCCAGGACCGTGCCCGGGCGGAGGTATGTGAAGGGCCCGACGGCGGCGCCCGCACCGATCACGGCGCCGGAACCATGGGTGCGGACCACCTTGGCGCCTTCGCCGACGGTAACGTCCGTCAGCGTGGTGTCCGGGCCGACAACGGCGTCCCGGGCCACGGTGGTGGCTCCATGCAGCTGGATGTTCGGCAGGAGCCGGACGTCCTCGTCGAGCGTGACGGATGCGTCGATCCAGGTGCTGGAGGGGTCAATGACGGTGACGCCGGCACGCATCCAGGCTTCAACGGTGCGCCGGTTCAGTTCCGCACCGAGCGCCGCGAGCTGGACGCGGTCGTTGGCGCCTTCCACCTGCCAGCGGTCCGCGGTGACGACGGCGGCCACGCGGCCCCCTGCCTCCCGCGCCAGTGCGAGGACGTCGGTGAGGTACTTCTCCCCCTGCGCGTTCTCGGTGGTGACCTTGCCCAGGGCTTTCCGCAGCACCGCGGCGTCAAAGGCGTAGATGCCCGAGTTGACCTCGCGGATGAGCTGCTCCGCCTCGCTGGAGTCCTTGTGCTCCCTGATCCCTGTAACCGTGCCGTCCTCACCGCGCAGGATCCGCCCGTAGCCGGTGGCGTCGTCCAACACCGCGGTCAGGACGGTCACGGCGTTGGCTTCACTCTCATGGGTGGCAACGAGTTCGGCCAGGAGCGCGCCGGACAGCAGCGGGACGTCGCCGTAGGTCACCACCACGGTGCCGGTGAGCTGCTGTTCCGCGTCAAGGGCCTGGAGTGCCACTTCGACGGCGCGGCCGGTGCCGGGGATGTCGTCCTGGTCAACGATCAGGGCCGAAGGATCCAGCTGGGCGACGTGCTCCGCCACCAGGTCGCGTTCGTGGCGGACCACGATGGCGAGCTGCTGCGGGTTGATGCTGCGGGCCGCCAGCAGCGCATGCCCCACCATGGACCGGCCACCGATTTCGTGGAGGATCTTGGGGGTACGTGACTTCATCCGCGTCCCGGCGCCTGCTGCCAGAACGATGACGGCGGCCGGGCCGGTTTTCTCGGGGATCACGTACGGGCTCTCCTTGCCTGGGTTACGCTGGCGTTTCGGTGTCCGGGCGGCCTGTCGGCACGGAACCGGGTGTCATGCTACTGAACTCCTCGCACAGCAGTTCCGCCCATAGGATTCGAACCTATACTCCACGGCTCCAAAGGCCGGGGTGCTGCCGTTACACCAGAGCGGACCATGCCCCAGGCGCAAGGCCCGGGCACAAGTCCCTATTTTGCCACGGGTTCGGGGCGCCGCGCGACACGGGCCCGCCGCGCCCGCCCCGGGGCCCCGGAAAGCCGGGCCAGGGCCGTAGGGCATGATGGAAATGTGAGCAACAACCCCCCGCGGACGCGAATGACCGCACTCCAGCGCCGGAGCCAGCTGATCGGCGTCGGACGCGGCCTCTTTGCCGCCCGCGGCCTGGACGGGACCACCATCGAGGAGATCGCCGCCTGCGCAGGCGTGTCCAAGCCGGTCATCTACGAACACTTCGGTTCAAAAGAGGGGCTCTACACCGAAGTGGTGGACTGCGAGTTCCACATCCTCCTGGATGCCATCAGCGCCGCCCTGGCCGAGGAGGCAAAGCCGCGGGTCCTCGTGGAACGCGCCGCGCTGGCGCTGCTGACCTATATCGAAGACCGCACGGAGGGCTTCCGGATCCTGATGCGCGACGCCCCGCCCTCCCAGCCGGAAGGCGCCTTCTCCACCCTGCTCTCGCACGTTACCGCCCGGGTGGAGCACATCCTCTCCGACGAGTTTTCCCGCCGCGGCTTCAGCGGCGAAGACGGCGCCATGTACGCCCAGATGCTCGTGGGCATGGTGGCGATGACCGGCCAGTGGTGGCAGGACAGCCGCCAGCCCGACAAGCACACCGTCGCGGCACACCTGGTCAACCTTGCCTGGAACGGGCTCACCGGGCTCAAGAAGGATCCGGAGCTCAAGAGCGAACCGTAAGCACTGGTCACCCTCGGGGGAAACGCTCTGTCAGTCGCCGAGGAGTTCGGAGGACTCCAGCCACTCGAGTTCGAGGGCGTCCTTTTCGTCCGTGAGGTCCTTGAGCTGTTTGTTCAGTTCGGCGAGGGCGTCGAAGTCGGACTTCTCGGTGCTCTTGACCATGTCGTCGTGGAGCTTCTTCTCCTGCTGGTCCAGCTTCTTGAGCTGCCGCTCGATCCGGTTGAGGGCCTTGCGGGCCTCGCGCTTTTCGGCCTCGGAGGGGCCGGACTGGGCGGCGGCCGGGACGGCACCGCCGGCGCTCGTGACCGGGTTGCCGCCGCCGGTCACTGTGGAACCGGCCAGGGCGGCCTCACGGAGCTCTAGGTACTGGTCCACGCCGCCGGGCAGGCCACGGAGCTTGCCGTCGCCGAGCAAGGCCATCTGGTGGTCGGTGACGCGTTCCAGGAGGTAGCGGTCGTGGCTGACCACCACCAGGGTGCCGGGCCAGCCGTCCAGCACGTCCTCAACGGCGGCAAGGGTGTCAGTGTCCAGGTCGTTGGTGGGCTCGTCGAGCATCAGGACGTTGGGCTCCCCCACCAGGAGCCGCAGGAGCTGCAGGCGCCGGCGTTCGCCACCGGACAGGTCCTTCACTGGGGTCCACTGCTTCTGGTTGGTGAAGCCCAGCTGCTCCACGAGCTGGCCGGCCGTGAATTCCCGGCCACCCACGTTGAAGGACCGCTTTTCCCGCTCGATGACCTCAATGACGCGGAGATCGGCGACGTCGTCGAGTTCCTTGACTTCCTGCGTGAGCACGGCCGTGACCACGGTTTTGCCCCGCTTCAGCTTGCCGGCGTCGGGCGTGATCTCGCCGTTGAGCAGCTTGAGGAGGGTGGTCTTGCCGGCGCCGTTGACGCCCACCAGTCCCAGGCGCTCACCCGGTGCCAGGCGCAGGGTGATGTTGTCGAAAAGCTTCCGGCCGTCGTCGCCGCGGAAGTTGAGGGAGACGTGCTCAAGGTCCAGCACATCCTTGCCCAGCCGCGCCGTGGCCATCTTGTTCAGTGCCGTGGAGTCCCGCGGCTCCGGGACGTCCTCGATCAGGGCGTTCGCCGCTTCGATCCGGAATTTCGGCTTCGACGTCCGGGCCGGCGCGCCGCGCCGGAGCCAGGCCAGCTCCTTCTTGACCAGCTGCTGGCGCTTGCTCTCCACGACGGCGGCCATCCGGTCCCGCTCCGCGCGGGCAAGGACGTAGGCCGCGTAGCCGCCCTCAAAGGGGTCCACGATTCCGTCATGCACTTCCCACGTCTTGGTGCACACATCATCGAGGAACCAGCGGTCGTGGGTCACCACCAGGAAGGCGCCCTGGTTAGCCCGCCAGCGGCTCTTCAGGTGCCGGGCAAGCCAGGCCACGCCCTCGACGTCGAGGTGGTTGGTGGGCTCGTCAAGCATGATGACGTCGTGGTCCTCGATAAGCAGCTTGGCGAGGGCCACGCGCCGTTTCTGGCCGCCGGAAAGGGCATGGACGTTGGCGTGCCAGTCGACGTCCGACACAAGACCGCCCATGATCTCGCGGATTCGGGGGTTGCGTGCCCACTCGTAGTCGGCCTGGTCCCCAACGATTGCCGCGCCCACTGTCAGGTCGCCGTCGAGCACGTCGCTTTGGTCCAGGTAGCCGATGTTGACGTCGCCGCGCTTGGTGACCCGGCCGGAATCCGGCGTGGAACGCAGGGCGAGCAGCCTCATCAGGGTGGACTTGCCATCGCCGTTGCGGCCCACCATGCCGATCCTGTCGCCCTCCTCAAGTCCCAGGGTGACGCCGTCAAGGACGGTGCGGGTTGCGTAGGAAACCGTCAGGTTTTCGCCGCCAAGAAGGTGTGCCAAAGGGAACTGCTTTCTGCTGCTCGGGTGGGATTGAAAAAGGGGGTCAGATCAGCGTGTCGGAGACGATGCGCGCCCCCGGAACCGGGCCGTGGACGGCCAGGGCGGACAAGCCGTAGCGCTGCAGGGCCTCTGCCAGGGCCTCCGCGGCCACGGAATCGTCCGCGAGCAGGGCCACCGTGGGACCGGAGCCGGACACGATGCCGGCAATGGCGCCGTGGGATTCGCCGATGCCCAGCGTATCGCGCAGCGACGGGGCAAGTTCAATGGACGCCCGCTGGAGGTCGTTGACCAGGACCCGGCTCAGCGCTTCAGCGTCGCCACCGCGCAGGGCCGTGAGGATCTGCGGGTCGACGCTGGTGGGCTCGGCTGCCTGCACCCCTTCAGCTTCACGCAGCCGGTCCAGGGTCCGGTACACCTCCGGGGTGGACAGGCCGTAGTCAGCTGTCACCAGGACCCAGTGGGTTTGTGCCTTCGCCAGGGCCGGGGACAGTTTGTCGCCCAGTCCCAGGCCGACGGCGGTGCCGCCCAGGAGGGAGAACGGGACATCGGCGCCAAGCTCGGCGGCCAAGTGGGCCAGTTCTTCCCGGGAGAGGCCACTGTTCCAGAGTGCGTCGCAGGCAAGGAGCGTAGCCGCCGCGTCGGCGGACCCGCCGCCCATGCCGCCGGCCACCGGAACCCGCTTGGTGATCTCCAAGTGCACGCCGGTGGCATGTTCGGAAACGTCCGCCATGATCGCGGCGGCTTTGTACGCCAGGTTGTTGCCGTCCAGGGGAATGTCAACGGCGTCCAGGTCCAAGGTGCTGTCCGGGCTGATGCTGACCGTGATGCCGGGCGTCTCCTTGCTGGTGGCGGCCACTTCCTCATACAGGGAGACCGCGAGGTAAACGCTGGCTACGGAGTGGTACCCGTCGGGGCGGAGGGGCCCGACGTCGAGGGACACGTTGACTTTGCCGGGTGCCTTGACCCTGACGGTCCTGGCGGTGAACCGGCCCGGGCGCGCGGCGGTCACGCCCCGGTGTCCTTGGCCTCGGCGATCCGGGCGAACGCGGCGATGTCAATGACTTCACCGCGGGCAGAGGGGTCCACTCCGGCTGCCACCAGGCAACGTTCAGCTTCCGGCGCTCCCCCGGCCCAACCGGCAAGCGCGGCACGCAGGGTTTTGCGGCGCTGCGCAAAAGCGGCGTCCACGACGGCGAACACCTGTTCCCGGGTTGCCGTGGTGGCCGGCGGCTCGCGGCGGGTGAAGGCGACCAGGCCGGAGTGGATCTTTGGCGCGGGCCAGAAGACGTTCATGCCGATGACGCCGGCCTTGCGCATATGGCTGTACCAGGCGGCCTTCACGGATGGAACACCGTAGGTCTTAGAGCCGGGGCCGGCCGCGAGGCGGTCCGCCACTTCGTCCTGCACCATGACCAGCCCGTGCCGCAGGCTGGGAAATTGCTCCAGCAGGTGGAGAACCACGGGCACCGCCACGTTGTAGGGCAGGTTGGCCACGAGCGCCGTGGGCTGGACCGGAAGCCCGGTGACCTTCATGGCGTCGGCGTGCACCAGGTGGAAGGCAGCTGCGGCGGAGGGACGCCATTCCTTCACGGTTTCGGGCAGCTTCGCCGCGAGAACGGGATCTATTTCGACGGCGACCACGGCGGCAGCGGCGTCCAGCAGCCCAAGCGTCAGGGACCCGAGGCCGGGGCCCACCTCCAGTACGGTCTCGTCCGGTTGCACGTCAGCGGCGGCCACGATCCGGCGAATGGTGTTGCCGTCAATGACGAAGTTCTGGCCCAGGGTCTTGGTGGGCCGGACCCCTATTTCCTCCGCCAGCCGGCGTATATCGGAGGCACCAAACAGCGGTGCGGGCGCGGCGGGGATGGGTTCAGTCACCTAGGTATCCTATCCCGCGCGGGGAATCCGTCCGGGACAGCTATGCACGCCAACCTGCCCTGAAAGAACCGCGCCGGCCGGTTAACGGTTGCGGCCGGGCCCGGAATATCCGGACCCGGCCGCGGGCACCAAGGGTGGCGCAGGTGGAGGTCAGCTGCTGGCTGCCCAGCCGCAGCCCCAAGGCTGCAGGCCACGCTGTGCGTAGACGCGGTTGGCAATGTCGATCTGCTGGGCTTTGGTGGCGAGGCTGGCGTTGGGGGCATAGGCACCGCCGCCGGCTCCAATCCAGGTCTGGATATCGAACTGCAGGCCGCCGTAATAGCCGTTGCCCGAGTTGATGCTCCAGTTTCCACCGGACTCACACTGGGCAATCTTGTCCCACATGGCCTCGTTCATCATGGCCGGTGCGGAAGCACCGGTGTTGCTGCCCGTCGAGGTTGCCGGGGCCGCCTGGGCGACCGGCTTGGGCTTGGTGCCCACGGTGATCTTTTCCGCCACCGGCTGCACCGTGACCGTCTCGGACACCAGGGTGCGGGAGGCTTCGCGGCCATCCACCAGGACCAGTTTGTAGGTCTTCTCCAACTTGCCGGCGGAACCCGCCTGGGTGACTTCCTTTTCACCCTTCAGCAGTTCGGCGCTTTCGGTGGTCACCGTGTCAAAACCGATGTCCTCGGTGGCCACGGCGGTCTGGCCGTTATCCACGCGGGAAACCTTGATCACCATGTTGTTCACCACGTGCGCGTTGGCGGGCTGGGAGGTGCGGTCATTGGCGCCAAGGGCCAGGCCGGCATCTTCCAGGACGTTGCCCACAGTGGCAGCCGTGGTGGTGGTGGTGTCCACCTTGCCGTCGGCGACGATGCTGACGGTCTTGGGCGTCGAAATGGACACGAAGGAACCTTCAACGGCGAGTTGCGCGTCCTTGGGAGCGGATACCGACGAGGCACTGGCAACTCCGAGTTCCGTCACCAGGTCTTCCACGTCCTGGGCGGTGGTGTTGACAGTCTTCTCCGCCCCGTCCAGGCTCACGGTGACTTCCTTGGCCTGGTTCACGTTAATGACGGTGCCGTTCTGGACGGAGGCGTCAATGGCAGGGGAAACGCGGTCCGTCGGCTTGAGCTCAAGGTTGGCGCTCTTGACCACCTGGCCGACCGTTCCGCCGAAGGTCTGCACGGACGTGACTTTGCCGTCCACGTTCACCGTGACGGTTTTGTTATTGCCGACGAAGGCTACGAGCCCCACCACCAGTGCGCAGAGCACCAGCATCTGGGCACCAACCTTGAAAAAGCTGATCTTGCCGTCCGTTGTGAAGAACTTGACCACGTTTGCCCGTAACTTTAGGTTCTTCCGGGCACGGGGATTGCGCAATAAAATGCCCGGCACCACCGTGGTAACAGCAGTCCGGGCACCGTTGCGCCGCCACACTCCGCGCAACGGCCTGGGCGGGACCAGGGCCCGTCAGAACATGTTGCAAGTTGAGTGAATTACCCGATGGCCTTCCCCGACCCCGGCTAACAGTTGTCCACTGTAACCGTAGCGTTATAAAGCGGCCAAGAATTCTACATACCAGGTATTCAGATCGGGCTCCAAGGTCGCGATGGCATTAAGCCCATGATCCGTATGCCCGCAGGGTATTCTCGCTGATTCGACCGCACAATACGCCAAGGTCCGATCCTGTCAATTCGGCCATGGCCCGTACGGTGTAGGGCACCATATAACTGGCGTTGGGCCGCCCCCGGTGCGGATGGGGGGTGAGGAACGGCGCATCAGTTTCCACCAGGACCAGGGCGGGATCCGCTACCGTGAGGGCAGCGCGCAGGTTCGCCGCATTCTTGAAGGTCAGCGTGCCGGCAAAGGACATCCACCAGCCCTCCCGGTTGCAGATCTCCGCCAACTCTTCGTCTCCCGAAAAGCAATGGAACACCACCCTTTCCGGTGCGCCTTCCTCACGCAGGACCTGCACCACCTCGTTGTGCGCATCCCGGTCGTGGATCTGCAATGTCAGGTCCAGGCGCTTTGCGATATCGATGTGGCGCCGGAACGAGTACTTCTGGTGGGCCAGGCCCTCGCCCCGGGTCCGGTAGAAGTCGAGCCCGGTTTCGCCAATGGCACGGATCCGGGGATGGGCAGCCAACTCCTCGATCTCGTCAAGCGCCTCCTCCAGTTGACCCCTGGCCGCATAACGGGGTGCGTCATTGGGGTGCAGGGCAACGGCTCCGAGTAGCCGTTCGTCCTGCTCCACCGCCTGGACGGTGAAACGGGAGGATTCCAGGTCGCATCCCACCTGGACGGCTCCCTGGACTCCCACCGCGGCCGCGGCGTCAAGGGCCGCCCGGATTCCAACCGGCGCTTTTCCCTCCGGGAAATCGAGATGGGTGTGGTTGTCCATCACCGGCACCGGCAGCGGTTCCGGTGCAGGCGGGAAATCCCGCGTCCGGCCGCCCTCGTCATCCGGCGCTTCCCCGGCGGCGGTGGTGCGGTAGGCATTGGGAATCAGAGAAGTGCACATCCATCCAGCCTAACCGCGGCCGGGTGCCCCCATATTTGTCGGAACTCTCTGTCTGCCGGTGCAGTTGTGTTAGTAGTCTGGTACGAACAGATGCGAACGCCCACCGAGGGGCGAAGGCAGGCTTGCTGTCACGTCCAGGTGAAACCGGGCTGAAAGGTTGCCGATGGAACCCCACCGACGTATTGCCACCGAGGGAAGCACTGCCGCGGGTAGTTTTGCGGGCGTCGCAGAGCCCGTCAGCCGGCTGAACGGCCACCGGCGGGCGGCCGCGATGGACGGTGAGTCTTTCCACGCCGCCAGCCAGCGCATCCTGACAACAGTCAATACCGTGATCGACGGGAAATCTGATGCCGCCAAGCTCGCGCTGACCGTCCTGCTGGCGCAGGGCCACCTGCTGCTTGAGGACGTGCCCGGCGTCGGAAAGACGCTCCTGGCGAAGACGCTGGCGCGAACCATCGACTGCACCGTCAACCGCATCCAGTTCACCCCCGACCTGCTGCCCTCCGATGTCACAGGGGTGTCCATTTACAACCAGGCCTCCCGGCTGTTCGAGTTCCGGCCGGGCGCGGTCTTTGCCAACATCGTCATCGGCGACGAAATCAACCGCGCCTCCGCCAAAACCCAGTCGGCCCTGCTGGAGTGCATGGAAGAACACCAGGTGACGGTGGACGGGAACTCGTACCGCCTGGGCGAGCCGTTCATGGTGGTGGCCACCCAGAACCCCATTGAGATGGAGGGGACATATCCGCTGCCCGAGGCCCAACGGGACCGCTTCATGGCGCGGATCTCCATGGGCTATCCGGACAAGGACGCCGAGATCGAGATGCTTGAAACGCACCAGGCCGCGTCACCGCTGGCCACGGTGTCGGCAGTGGTCAGCACGGCCGAAGTGGCGGCCATGATTTCCACGGTCCAGCAGGTATACGTGTCCCAGGCAGTCAAGGAGTACACGGTTTCGGTGGGCAGGGCCACCCGGGAAAGCCCGCTCCTCAGGCTGGGCGCGAGTCCACGTTCCATGCTGCAGCTGCTGCGTGCTGCCAAGGCCACGGCCGCCCTTGACGGCCGCGATTTCGTCCTGCCGGATGATGTGGTCCACGTCGCGGAGGCAGTCCTGGCGCACCGGATCATCCTGGACCGGAAGGCAGCAGGCTCCGGCGAGACTCCCCACAGCGTGCTGCGGGGCATCCTCTCGCGGCTGCCGGTTCCGCATGCGCCATCGGATCCCAACCCAGCTTCTGCCGGCAGGAGCACCGCATCGGTGGCCGGCCTCGGCAGGAACCGCTAGGCGGAACCATGGCGCTGCTGGACAGGCTTCCGCGGCATCTCTTCACCCAGCGCGGCTGGGGGATGCTGGGTGCCGGCGCCGCCGCCATGGCCGCGGCCTACATCATGGGCCGGCGCGACCTGCTTACGCTCAGCGTCCTGCTGCTGGTCCTTCCCATGGTTTCGCTGGCAGGCATCCACCTGGTCAAGCCCCGCTTCCGCGTCTACCGCGAGTTCAACCCCTCCCCCGTGGAAACGTCGGCCCCCACCAGCGTGCGGCTGGCCGTTTCCCGGACCGGAAACGGGAGCGGCCGGGCCACCATGGAGGAGCGCCTGCCGTCCCGGTTCGGTGAATCCCCCGCTTTCCGGTTTCCTTCCCGCTCAGCCACAGGCGGAACCAGCCGCTACGAGTACACCCTGCGCTCTGCCCGGCGGGGCCAGTTCCGCATTGGGCCGGTCACTGCTGAGTTCACGGATCCGTTCGGGCTTTCCCTGCACCGCCAGGCCATTGACGACGGCGACATCCTGACCGTGACGCCTGCCGCCGTCGTTCTTCCCCTGACGGGGCTCGCCGGGGCACGCGGCAACGACGGGGTCACAGCGACCAGGATCCGCGCCAACCCGAGCGACGACGACGTCATGACCCGGGAATACCGCCACGGGGACCCCATGCGCCGGGTCCACTGGGCCGCCACCGCCCGGCACGGTGCCCTCATGGTCAGGCAGGAGGAATCCGTCACCACGCCCGAGGCAACCATCATCCTGGACCACCGCTTTCCGGCGTTTTCCGCCGGCTCCACGGCGGTGCCTGCCGGGCTCTCGGGACAGGACGGGCCCGCGATGGCCACCAGCGGCACCTTCGAGTGGGCCGTGGTGGCGGCGATGTCCATCAGTACGCATCTGTCCGAGCGCAACTACGGCCTGCGGCTGCTGGATGTCCGCGGGGAACCGGCGTTCCTCCATTCCCCGTCCGCGCCCAACCCGGAGTCGGAGGAATACAGCGGCACCTCCGGGCTCCAGTCCATCGCCGAAAGCCTTGCCGCGATCCAGCTCACCGGCCCACACCACCATCACCGTGACAGCCGGATCCTGGACGCGGTGGCCCGCGATATCCCCCTTTCCGGCCCCCGCAACCGCACGGGCCAGGATTCCGGGCCTCCCCCCTTCGACGACCGGCTGATGGACAAGCTGTCAGCCCACCGCATGCGGGGGCCCCTCATTGCCGTGCTCGGGAGGATCTCACCCGAGGAGGCGCTGTCCCTCGCCCCTGCCGCCGGTTACGGCACGAATGCCTTTGCCATCCTGGTGGTGGACAGGCCCGGCGACTTCGGCCCCGTCCTCGAAGCGCTGCGCCAGGGCGGGTGGCGTGCGGTGGCCGTACCGCCGTCGGTCCCGGTGGCCTCGGCGTGGGGACAATTTGACCAGGACGTGGAGCTTCCGGCACCGGCCGTGGAAGTCCGGCGCGGGGCGGGGGTGGTCCGGTGACCATGGCCCCGGCCCGGCCGCCGCAGACCGGGCAGCACCAGCCGCCTGTGGGAATATCCCCGTCCCGGTCCCGTGTTGGTGCCTTTCCCTGGGCGATGGCGGCTGCGGTATCCGTGGCGGTCTGCGGTGCTGCCCTCTCGCTGAACGGTGTACTGCGGGGCTGGGGCTGGTACTGGCCCGTGTTCACCACTGTGCTGGTGGTGAGCTTCACCCTGGCTTCGCTGCGCGCCGTCCGGGCCCAGCCGCTGCTGGTGACTGCCGGCGGGTTCCTGTCCCTTGCCGCCATCCTTACCCTCACGTTCTTCCGGGGGTCGAGCATCCTGGGGTTCATCCCCACCCCTGCCACTTTCACCGACCTGGGCCGGCACATCCGGCGCGCCAGCGAAACCGTTCTTTCCGAAACTGCGCCGGTGGCGCCGAACGTCGGAATCGTCATGGTGATGTGTGCCGTGCTCGGCCTGGCCGTCATCCTCGTGGACGCACTTGCCGTACCCCTGGGCATGCCCGCCGCCACCGGAGTGGGATTGTTCGCCATCCTGGTGGTGCCGGCCGTGATCAAGCCGCAAAGCGTCGGCTTCTGGGGCTTTACCGGTGCCGTTGCCGGCTACCTGATGATCCTCGCCTGCAGCCAATGGTTCGCCCCTGACCCACGGACCCAGGCCGATTCCGTCCGGACCCCCGGACAGATCAGGCGGGCCGCCCTGACCGGCGCCGCTGCGCTGCTGGCCACCCAGCTGGTTGCCCTGGCCATCCCCGGATTTGACCAGGGAACATTCCCGCAGGGCTCCCGGCTCAATCCCTGGGGAACCTCGACGGGGCTGAACCCCATGATCACCCTGGGAAACAGCCTGCGGACCCCTGACGGCAGCGGCAGGATCACCTACGCCACCAATGCGGCCAGTCCGCTCTACCTGCGGTCCGTAACGGTGGACAACTTCGACGGCGAATCCTGGGGCCCGGACGACCGGAACGCCTCCCGGCTTCCGCTCGTGGGGCAGCTTGACCCCGGCTACGCCGCCCCGGCAAGCGACCAGGTGCAGCAGGTGACTGCCATTGATACCGGCTCCTTCAGCAGCCCCTACCTTCCGGCACCCTACGCTCCTGAATCGGTGCGTGGGCTGGACGGCCGGTGGACCTGGGATCCGGCCACCCTCAGCATCAAGGGCTCGGACACCACCTCCCGGCGGCAGGAGTACGTGGTCACGTCATCGGTGCCGAACCTTTCCGCCGGCCTCCTGGCACAGTCCTCGGCCCCGCTGCGGAACAACATTCCCGAGGATTTCACCAGGATCCCCGGCAACGTCCCGGAGATCGTGAGGACCACTGCCGGGACCGTGGCAGGCGCCAGCAACACCCCGTACCAGAAGGCGATGGCCATCCAGCGGTACCTCCGCTCGGCCGAGTTCACCTACTCCCTGCAATCGCCTGTGCAGGGCGGATACGACGGGAACGGACTATCCGTACTGGCTGACTTCCTGGAGCAGAAAAGCGGCTACTGCATTCACTACGCATCGGCAATGGCCGTCATGGCACGGCTGGAAGGTATTCCCAGCCGGATTGCGGTGGGCTACGCTCCGGGAAGGCTGACCGGGGCCACTGTCACCGTGGCCGGGCAGGGCGCGCTTCCCGAGTTCGAGGTGGATGCGCGCGACGCCCATGCCTGGCCGGAACTGTACTTCCAGGGCGTGGGCTGGGTGCCGTTCGAGCCCACCCCCTCCCGCGGCGTGGTTCCTGGTTACGCGAGCGAGTCCTCGTCCCCGTCCGCCCCCGGTGCAGTCGAAAATAATGCTGACCTGGTTCCCGACGCTACTCCGGCGCCGGCCCCTGCGCCCAGCGCTGCCCCGGTTCCGGCTCCCGGCACAGGTGGCGGCACGGAAACCGGTCTGCAGCTCCTGCCGTTCCTGATCGGTGCCGGCGCAGTCCTGGGCGCGGTCCTGCTGGCGGCGTCACCGCACCTGGTCCGGACCACTACCCGTGCCCGGCGCCTCCGGCCCAGGGATCCGGGTGAAGCCGTCCCGCTGGCCTGGAGCGAACTGCTGGACCTGGGCACCGACTTTGGGGTGTCCCCGGACCCCAGCGAGACCCCGCGGGCCTATGCCGGGCGGCTTCGCGCCCGCTTCGGGGAACCCGGCGGGATGGATGCAGCGGCGCACCAGGCCGCGGGTGTGATCACCGCGGATTTCGAGCGGCACAGGTACGGCCGGCCCCCGACCGGCCCGAAGGCGGGCGACGCCGGCGCTGCGGCACGCATCGAAGCCCTGGAGCTCGCCTTGCGCGCCAACGCCACCCGGTGGCAACGATTCCGTGCCGCCTGGCTTCCGCCGTCGGTCATGGTGCGGCTAGGACGGATGCTTGCGGCACCCTTCAACGCGGTGCGCCGGCTCCTCGCCGCAACGGCAAAGGCCGCCACCCGCACCCTGCCCGTGCGTTCACGGTAAGGGCGGGCGGCGGCCGGCGGCCCGGGCGCGACTGCCCGGGCCAAAGTACCCGGGTGCTTATCCCGCGTAGGGGTCGGCGATGCCGATGTACTGGGTGTAGAGGTACTCCTCGATGCCTTCCAGGCCGCCCTCGCGGCCCAGTCCGGACTGCTTGACACCGCCAAAGGGTGCTGCGGCATTGGAGATGACTCCGGCGTTCAGGCCCAGCATTCCGGTCTCAAGGCGTTCGCCCATCCGGATGCCGCGGTTCAGATCCTTGGTGAAGACGTAGGCCACCAGCCCGTATTCGGTGTTGTTGGCCAGCCGCACGGCGTCATCCTCGGAGGAGAAGGTGATGATCGGGGCGACGGGCCCGAAGATTTCCTCCGAAAGGATGCGGGTTCCCTCGGTAACGCCCGCCAGGATGGTGGGCTGGTAGAAGTAGCCCGGCCCGTCCACCGGAGCGCCGCCCAGGACCGCCTTGGCGCCGGAGGCGACGGCGTCCGAGACCAGTTCGTGGACCTTGTCCCGGCTCTTGGCATCGATCAGCGGCCCCACCTTGGAGTCGGGTTCGGTGCCGCGGGCGGTGGTCATTTCCTTCATCTTCGCGGCGAACTTCTCCGCGAACTCGGCTGCCACGGACTCGTGCACGATGAACCGGTTGGCCGCGGTGCAGGCCTCGCCCATGTTGCGCAGCTTCGCCAGCATCGCCCCGGCGACGGCGGCGTCCAGGTCCGCGTCCTCGAAGACGACGAACGGCGCGTTGCCACCCAACTCCATGGAGGTCCGCAGGACGGTCTCGGAAGCGTCGGACAGCAGGCGGCGGCCCACCTCGGTGGAACCGGTGAAGGAGAGCTTGCGCAGCCGGGCGTCCTTGATCAGCGGACCGGTGGTGGCCCCTGCCGTGGAGGTGGGGATGACATTCAGGACTCCGGCGGGCAGGCCCGCCTCCTGCATGACGGCGGCAAACAGCTGCGAGGTCAGCGGCGTGAGGTTCGCGGACTTCAGCACCATGGTGCAGCCTGCGGCCACGGCGGGCGCAATCTTGCGGGTGGCCATGGCGAGCGGGAAGTTCCACGGCGTGATCAGCAGGCAGGGGCCCACCGGCTTCTTGGTGACCAGCAGGCGGGACTTGCCGTCCGGGGAGACGGAGTAGCGTCCGAAGGCGCGGACGGCTTCCTCGGAGAACCAGCGCAGGAATTCGGCGCCGTAGGTCACTTCACCCTTGGCTTCGGCCAGCGGCTTGCCCATTTCCATGGTCATCAGGAGCGCGAAGTCCTCGGCCCGCTCGGTCACCATTTCAAAAGCACGGCGCAGGATTTCGCCGCGTTCGCGCGGGGGCACCTTCGCCCAGGATTCCTGTGCGGCCACGGCAGCGTCCAGTGCTGCGGCGCCATCCTCCGCGCCGGCGTCGGCGATGCTCAACAGGACCTTGCCGGTGGCGGGATCCTCGACGTCGAACGTCTTGCCGGAAGCGGCATCCCGCCACTCGCCATTGATCAGCAATCCGGTGGGAACAGAGGCCAGAAGCTGGCTTTCGCGGTCCGCGGTTACGGCCGGCTGTGCGGTGACAGTCACGATGACTCCCTCGTCAGTAGGGTTGTTGGCAGCCCTCCGCTGCGGCCGGAACGACCGGGCCCATCAGGCTGATTAAGTGCCAGACTACTGCCGGGGTTCGCCCGGGGTCTACGCCGCTGCGCACTGCCGAACCCGCGTTCTGCTGTGCAGCTGCACAGCGGTCCTTGAAGGCTTGCGGGCGGCTGTCAGCGGGCCGCCAGCACGGCGGAATAGAGCTCCCTCTTGCTTACCCTGACGTCCTCGGCAACAGCGGCCACAGCTTCCTTGAGCCGGATGCCCTGGGCCACCAGATCGTTCACCGCCGCAACGTGGTCCTCGGGGGTGCCCGCCGCCTGTTCGGGCGCACCTGCCACCACGACGGCGATCTCACCCCTGACCTCGGAGCTTTCCGCCCATTGCAGAAGCTCGCCGAGCGGTCCCCGGAGTACTTCCTCATAGGTTTTGGTCAGTTCGCGGCAGACGGCCACCCGCCGGTCCGCGCCGAAACGTTCCTTCAACGCCCGGAGCATGGCCTCAAGCCGGTGCGGCGCCTCAAAAAACACCATGGTCCGGCGTTCCCCGGCAAGCTCGGCCAGCCGGGATGCCCGTTCGCCCGTTTTCCGCGGGAGGAAACCTTCGAAGCAGAACCGGTCCGTGGGCAGGCCCGAGAGGGCCAGCGCTGTCAGGACAGCGGAAGGGCCGGGAACCGCCGTTACGGTCATGCCGGCAGCCACGGCGCCTTCCACCAGCCGGAAACCGGGGTCGGACACTGACGGCATGCCGGCGTCAGTGACCATCACCAGCGTGCTGCCGGCCCTGACCTGGTCCAGCAGCTCCGATGTCTTGGCCGCCTCGTTGTGCTCGTGGTAGCTGATGATCCGCCCCGCCACCGTGATGCCCAGGCTTTGCACCAGCCGGTGCAGGCGGCGAGTGTCCTCCGCGGCAACGATGTCCGCTGTTGCGAGCAGTTCCACCAGCCTGGCGGAGGCGTCACCCGTATTCCCGATCGGAGTGGCGGCAAGGATGATGCGTCCTGCCGCTGCCGGGCCGGATTCTGGCGGGGTGCTGGGGGAAGGGTCCACGCCTCAAGCCTACTGCCGGGGGGACTGCCGGCCGCAAAAAGGTAGCATGGGGCTCGTGACGCAGACCTCCACGCGGCCGCCCGGAGCCGGACAACCAGCTCCCCCCACCCCCGGCCAGGACGCCCCGGAGGCACCAGGCAGCGGCGGGAACTCCGGGACAGGCGGCAGGGCGGCCCGGCCATGGATCAGCCGCCCGGCCGAGGCCTTCACGCGTGAAGCGCTGCACGCACGGCTTCTCGGAGGAGTGCGCTCCTGGCGGGACTACCCGCCGTCGCTGCGGCTGTGGATGCTGCTGGTTCCGGTCCTGACAGCCGTGGCCGGCGGGATCCTCCGGTTCGTCCGGCTGGACGCTCCCCACAAGCTGGTCTTTGACGAAACGTACTACGTCAAGGACGCGTACTCGTTCCTGGTCAGCGGCTATGAGCGCAACTGGCCGGACAAAGCGAACGATTCCTTCAACGCCGGCGATCCATCGGTCCTGCTCCCCTCCCCCGAGTACGTGGTCCATCCGCCGGTGGGCAAGTGGATGATCGCCGCCGGGATGGCTCTGTTCGGCGCGGACAATTCCTTTGGCTGGCGGTTCGCTGCAGCTTTCACCGGAACCCTCTCCATCCTGCTCCTTGCCCTGATAGCCCTGAAACTGTTCCGGTCGTTGCCGCTGGCCGGCGCCGCCGGCCTGCTCCTGGCCGTGGACGGGCACCACCTGGTGATGTCCCGGACCTCCCTGCTGGACATCTTCCTGATGTTCTGGATCCTCGCGGCTTTCGGCGCCCTGCTGCTGGACCGGGACGACGGGCGGCGCCGGCTCGCAGCACGCCTGGCACAGGCGGCGGC
>NZ_JBNHFD010000031.1:0-38032 GCF_059089865.1 Arthrobacter sp. Y3221157 | reverse complement strand
GGCGCCGGCGAGATCCTGGCCCGCGAAAGCGTGGTGCTGGACGGCTCGGCCACCACGCGGGACGCCGCCATCGACGAAGCCGGCCGGCTGCTGCTGGCCCGCGGCGCCGTGGATGAGGGCTACATCGCGGCCATGCATGAGCGCGAGGCGTCCGTCTCCACCTACATGGGCAGCTTCCTGGCCATCCCGCACGGCACAAACGCCGCGAAGGACCACATCCGCAAATCCGCGGTGTCCGTGGTCCGCTACCCCGAGGGCATCGATTGGAACGGCAAGCAGGTGAAGTTCGTGGTGGGCGTCGCAGGCGTCAACAACGAACACCTCCACATCCTGTCCTCCATCGCGAAGGTCTTCACCAACAAGGAGCAGGTGGCCCGACTGGAAGCCGCCCGGTCCGTGGACGAAGTCCTGGAGCTCTTCGGAAAGGTCAACGCATAGTGAAGGCTGTACATTTCGGTGCCGGGAACATCGGCCGCGGCTTTGTTGGACTGCTCCTGCATGACGCAGGGTACGAGGTGGTCTTCGCGGACGTGGCTGATGCCCTCATCGCGCAGCTCGCGGAGGCGGACAGTTACCAGGTCCACGAAGTGGGGGAGAACCCCGCCGTCCGGACCGTGGACAACTTCCGCGCACTGAACTCGAACACGCAGGAAGCGGAACTCGTCGCGCAGATCTCCACGGCCGATCTCGTCACCACGGCCGTGGGCCCGCACATCCTGAAGTTCGTGGCGCCGGTCATCGCCAAGGGCATCGCTGCACGCGAAGACGGGATGGCGCCGCTGCAGGTCATGGCCTGCGAGAACGCCATCAATGCCTCGGACATCCTGGCCCGGGAGGTGGCCTCCCGTCCGGAGGCTGCCAACGGGGCACTGGAAGGGCATGCGGTGTTCGCGAACACAGCGGTGGACCGTATCGTTCCCAACCAGGAAGCCGGCAAGGGCCTTGATGTCACAGTGGAGACCTTCTACGAGTGGGTCATCGACAGGACGCCTTTCGCCGGTGCCGCCCCGTCCATCCCGGGGGCAACCTTCGTGGACGAACTCTCGCCCTACATCGAGCGGAAGCTGTTCACGGTGAACACGGGCCACGCCTCAGCAGCCTATTTCGGGTTCGAGGCAGGCATCGAAAAGATCTCCGATGCGATGGCCGACCAGGACGTGGCAGAGGACGTCCGTGCCGTGCTGGAGGAGACCAAGCAGCTGCTGGTGACCAAGCATGGCTTCAGTAACGACGAGCAGGAGGCCTACGTCCAGAAGATTCTGGCCAGGTTCTCCAACCCGCACCTGCCGGACACCGTCAACCGGGTGGGCCGTGCGCCGCTGCGGAAGCTCGGCCGGCATGAACGCTTCATTGGCCCGGCCGCTGAACTGGCGGAGCGCGGTGTGGTCCCGGAAGCCCTGCTCGGTGCTATCGCCGCTGCCCTGCGCTTCAACGATCCGGCAGACACCGAGGCAACGGAACTGGCCGGTATCCTGGCTGCGAACAGCCCCGCGGACGCCACGGCGAAAATCACGGGGCTGGAGCCCGGGCACCCGCTGTTCAGCGCCGTCGCCACCCTGGTGGAGGAGCGGCAGGGGGAAGTGGCGCGAACGCCCGCCTGACCCCGCTCCTGCTTCCGCAGCACCTGACGTATTGCACAACGCACGACGCCGGCACTTCCGCAAGTGCCGGCGTCGTGCGTTGTGATTCCACCACCTTTCAGCCTAAACAGGGACCCTCTCTCAGCTTCGGCGGGTAAAAGCCGGACGCCGGCGCACTTCTGGCGGGTATGAGCCGGACGCCCTCTCACTCCTGTGCAAGGCTGTGCGGGTGACTTCCGCCCCTGATGCCCTGCCTCCTTTGCTGGCCGCCGACGTCGACGGCGGCACCTTCCGCCTCCGCCGCGCCACCCGTGCCGACCTTCCCGCCGTCGTATGCCTGCTGGCTGACGACGCACTGGGCGCGGCCCGTGAAACCGGCGGGGACATGGCCCCCTACGAGCGGGCCTTTGAAGCGATCGACGGCGATCCGGCCCACCTGCTGGTGGTGGGCGACGTGGTGCCGCGCGGCGAAGCCGCCGGTCCGGTCATTGCCACGTTCCAGCTGAGCTACCTCCCGGGCATATCCCGGCAGGGCGCCTGGCGTTCGCAGATCGAAGGCGTCCGGGTGGCCGGCGGCTGGCGCGGTCGGGGCATCGGAGAGCTCATGGTGCGCTGGGCCATTGACGAGTCCCGGCGGCGGGATTGCGCGCTGGTGCAGCTGACCACCCACAAGTCCCGGACCGCCGCACACCGTTTCTATGAGCGCCTGGGATTCGAGGCAAGCCACGAAGGCATGAAGCTGGCTTTGTAATGCCGCCGGAAGTGAGCGGGCGTCTAGGCCTTGACGGAGCCCTTGGGTACGAACAGCGTCTCGGCCTGCTCCAAGGACATCCCGTTGGTCTCCGGCACTTTGAACATCACGAAGAAGAACGACGCCGCCGCGAACAGCGCGTACATCGCGTACGTCAACGGCAGGGAACCGGCAGCCATCACGGGGAAGCTGAGGGTGATGGCGAAGTTGGCCACCCACTGGGCTGCCGCGGCCAGGCCCAGGGCGCGGGCACGGATCCGGGAGGGGAAGATTTCGCCCAGGAGCACCCATACCAGCGGGCCCCAGGAGGCGCCGAAGCTGATTACGAACATGTTCGCGGCCACCAGGGCAACCGGGCCCCAGGCTCCCGGAAGGGTCAGTTCGGAACCCGTGCCAACAGCGGAGGCGAAGGCCAGCGCCATGGCGCCCAGGGACACGGCCATGCCCACGGAACCGGCCAGCAGGATGGGCCGGCGGCCGATCCGGTCCACCAGCGCAATGGCCACCAGCGTGACCAGGATGTTGGTGACGGACGTCGCCACGGAGATAGTCAGCGAGTCCTTCTCCTGGAAGCCCACGGCCTTCCAGAGAGTCGTGGAGTAGTAGAAGATCACGTTGATGCCCACGAACTGCTGCAGGACGGAGAGGATGATGCCCACCCAGACCACCGCCTGCAGCCCGAACGCCCTGCCGCGGAGCGAGCCCTTCTGGCCGGCCAGCTTGTCTTCCTCGATGGCTTCCCGGATCTCGCGGATGTGCCGGTCGGTGTCCTCTGCGGGAGCGATCGCGTCAAAGACCTTGCGGGCCTCGTCCTCCTTGCCCAGGAACACCAGGAAACGCGGGGACTCCGGGAGCGTGTAGGCAACCCAGCCGTAGACCACGGCCGGCAGCGCCGCGGCCAGGAACATCCAGCGCCAGGCCTCGATGCCCAGCCAGAACGCCTGGTCCGCGCCGCCGGCGCTGGTGGCGAACAAGGCATCGGAGAGCAGGGCGGCGAAGATGCCGGTGGTGATGGCCAGCTGCTGAAGCGACGCGAGCCGGCCGCGGATCTTGCGCGGCGAGATCTCGGAAATGTAGGCCGGGGCGATCACGGAGGCCAGGCCGATGCCCAGTCCGCCCACCAGGCGCCAGAAGATCAGGTCCCAGATACTGAACGCGAATCCGGTGCCGAGGGCGCTGACCAGGAAGAGCAGGGCGCCGAGCTTCATGGCGGGGATGCGGCCGTACCGGTCTGCCACCCTGCCGGCGAGGTAGGCGCCGGCGGCACAGCCCAGCAGGGCAATGGCGACAGCAAACCCGGTCACCGCCTCGGACAGCGCGAATTCGTCCTTCATGGCGTCGACAGCACCGTTCACTACGGACGAGTCGAAGCCGAAAAGGAATCCGCCCACCGCCCCTGCAAGCGCCAGCCAGATCACCCGCTGCGGTATCCGGGCGGTGGTCTGCTCCTGGGCAGTGGGCATGGTTCTCCCTGGGTTTGGGGTCTGGTGGAATGCGGTGCGGACATCGTCGGCTGCGGTACCGGCAAGAAGGGCCGGCGCACACGCGCTAAACAGTGTGGCACGTCACCGGCCGAGGTTCCACTTGGCAGCCTGCGCCCTTAAAGGGAGGACGACGACGGCGGGCCGCGCCGTCGTCGTCGTCGTCCTCCTTCTGCCGGGGGCAGTTAGTGCGCTGCCGCAGCTGCCGCCTCCGGAGAGGCTGCCCTCTGGTCGGTGAGCTTCTTGTTGGGGAGCGCGAAGCTGATCAGGAACGCGATGCCCGTGAGGGCAGCGGCGGTGAACATCACCACATCGATGGAGTAGGCAAAGCCCTCGGTGATGGGCCGGGTCAGCACGCTGTTCGCGGTGTGCAGCCAGCTGGTGTCGTTCAGGGACTCGTGGGAGGCGCCGTCACGAAAGAACTCGTAGAGCTTTGCGTTGGCCGGGTCCGCGGCGACCGCTGGGTCCTGCAGCACGGCCAGGTAGGCGGGATCGGCCATCGCTGACTTCATGCTGTCAGCGATCCGGCTGGCGGCCAGGCTGAACAGGAGGGAGATGAACACGGCCGTTCCCACCGCGCCGCCCATGGACCGGAAGAAAGCCGCGGATGAGGTGCCCACGCCCATGTCCCGCGGCGGAACCGAGGTCTGCATGGCCAGCGTGAGCGGCTGCATGCAGAAACCGAGCCCCATGCCGAAGAAGACCGCGATGATCCCCGGAACCCACAGGGCGGTGTCCGCGCCCAGCGAGAAGCCCATCACCATGGCCGCCGCGGTGAGGATGCCGGTGCCCATGACGGGGAAGATCCGGTAGGTTCCCGACGCCGAAATGGTCCGCCCGGCCGTGATGGACCCGGCCAGGATGCCCACAGTGAAGGTGATCATCATCAGGCCCGCCTCGGTGGGCGTCAGCCCCTTCACCAGTTGCAGGTACAGCGGGAGCATGGCGATGGCACCGAACATGCCGATGCCGATGATGAAGTTCAGCAGCGCGGACAGCCCGAAGGTGGTGTTCCGGAAAAGCCGCAGCGGGATCAGGGCGGAGTCGCCGGCCCGCTTTTCGGCCAGCAGGAACCAGGCGATGCCCGCGACGCCGAGTCCGTAGCAGAGGAACGAGTTCAGGGACGTCCAGCCCCAGCTGCGCCCCTGTTCGGCCACGAGCAGCAGCGGCACAATCGCCAGCGTGATGGCGGCGGCGCCCCAATAGTCGATCTTCTGCTTCGCGTGCTTTGCCGGCAGGTGCAGGAACAGGAACACCACGGCCAGTGCCGCGAGGCCGATGGGCAGGTTGATGAAGAACACCCAGCGCCAGCCGTCAAAGCCCAGGATGTTTGAGGAACCGGCGAAGGCACCGCCCACCACCGGGCCGAGCACCGACGAGATGCCGAACACGCTCATGAAGTAGCCCTGGTACTTGGCCCGGTCCTTGAGCGAGACGATGTCGCCGATGATGGTCAGCGCCAGCGCCAGCAGGCCGCCCGCACCCAGGCCCTGGACGCCGCGGGCGAAGGCCAGCTCGGTCATGGAGTTGACCGAGCCGGCGTACAGCGAGCCCACCAGGAAGATGGCGATCGCAATGAGGTAGAGGGGCCGCCGGCCAAAGATGTCACTCAGCTTGCCGTACAGCGGCGTGCTGACCGTGGACGTGATGAGGTAGGCAGTGGTTGCCCAGGCCTGCAGCGACAGGCCGTCCAGGTCGTTGGCGATGGTGTAGATGCTGGTGGACACGATGGTCTGGTCCAGCGAGGCCAGGAACATGCCCAGCATCAGTCCCACCATCACGGTCACGATCTGGCGCTGCGTCAGCGCTTCTCCGGCAGGTCGCGCCGCGGGGGCTTTGGGCATGGAAACTCCAAGGGTGGGGAAAGGGCCGACAGGGATAGTTGCTTTCAGTAACTATCGTACGCCTGCCGGTTATTCCCCACGCTGGAGATTCCTTCGCTAACGCTCCACGAGGATGCCGTCCGGATCGCACCACACCATGGCGCCGGGCCGGAAAGTCACGCCGTCCACCACCACGTCAACGTCCACCTCGCCCGCGCCGGCTTTGGCGCTCTTCCTCGGGTTGCTGCCCAGCGCCTTCACCCCGAGCTGAAGTTGTGCGATGGCCTCACGGTCCCTGATGGCCCCGTGAATCACGACGCCGGCCCAGCCGTTCGCCACGGCGCTTTCGGCGATCATGTCCCCCATCAAGGCCGTGCCCAAAGAACCGCCGCCGTCCACTACCAGCACATTGCCGTCGCCCGGCGTGGCCAGGGTGGACTTAACCAGGGCGTTGTCCTGGAAGCAGCGGATGGTCCGGATGGGCCCGCTGAAGTGGGAGCGTCCGCCCAAGGACTGGAACTGCAGTGCCACGGACGCCAGCTCGTCACCGCGCTCGTCGTACAGGTCCGCCGTGTTGACGGTGGAAACTGAGTGTTCTTCTGCTGCTGGAGCCATCGGTTCTCCTGGTCTTGTGGCGGGTTTGCCGGCTGCCGCCGGGGCGGCACGCGGCGCTGTTGCTGCCCACGATAGTCTGATTCCGTCGTCAGCCATCCGTCCCGGGGGAACAAGTCATGAACAGGTCCGATACACCCGCGCCACTGGAGCGCGGTGCCGGGCCTGGCGGTCCGGCGGCGGCGCTCGCCGAGCCCACACAGAGGGTCACCGCCCGGTGGGTCACCGGGCTGGTGCTGGTCAACGTCGGCATCAACGCAGCATTCTTCGGCCCCATCAACGTCTTCATCGGGCAGCAGGCCATCAGCATCGATGCGCCCAGCAAGGAAGCCATCCTCTCGCTGGTCACGGCCTGCGGTGCAGCGGTGTCACTGGTGGCGAATCCGCTCTTCGGCGCACTCTCGGACCGCACCACCTCCCGCTTTGGCCGCCGCGCCCCCTGGGTGCTGGCGGGCGCAGTGCTGGCAGCCGCCGCGCTGCTGGCCATGTCCGTGTCCCCAACTGTTGCCCTGATGGTGCTCTTCTGGTGCCTGGTCCAGCTGGGCGCCAACGCCGCCTACGCGGCCATCACGGCGGCAGTTCCGGACCGCGTCCCGGTACTCCAGCGGGGCGGAGTGGGCGGACTTGCGGCGATGGGCCAGACCCTCGGCATCCTCACCGGAGCGGTCTTCGGCGCCGTCGTCTCCGGAAACTTCATGGTGGGTTACTGGCTGTGCGCCGCCGCCCTGCTGCTGTCCGTGCTGCCGTACCTCTTCCACCGGAACGATCCCGTCCTGCACAAGGGGGTGCTGCGTCGGTTCCGGATCAAGGAGTTCCTTGTGGGATTCTGGATCAGCCCCCGGCTGTATCCGGATTTCGCCTGGGCGTGGCTGACCCGCTTCCTGGTCAATGTCGGCAACCAGCTGACCATCGTCTACCTGCTCTTCTTCCTGCGGGACATCATCGGCCACGAGGACCCGGCCACCGGTGTGCTGGTCCTGACGGGAATCTACGCGGTCATGGTGATGGTCACCGCCGTGGTGGCCGGTCCCTGGAGCGACAGGGTCGGCAGGCGGAAGCCATTCGTTATCGGATCCTCCGCCATCATTGCCATGGCGGGCCTGATCATGGCGTTCTTCCCGGTCTGGCCGGGCGCACTGGCCGGCGCAGCCGTCCTCGGCGTCGGTTTCGGCGCGTACCTGGCCGTGGACTTCGCGCTGCTGACCCAGGTTCTGCCGCAGGCCCTGGACCGCGGCAAGGACATGGGCGTGATCAACGTTGCCAACTCGCTGCCCCAGGTGGTGGCGCCCACCCTGGCACTCCTGGCCGTCACCCGATGGGGCGGCTACTCAACACTCTTCGTCACGGCAGCCATCATCGGCCTTCTGGGGGCTGTCTTCGTGGTCAAGATCAAGAGCGTGGCCTGACCGGCGGAAGACCGGGTAGTAAGGCCACTGACAAATAACGTCATACAACTGTGTCGTATAGTTGATCCCTGACTGCAGGCGGATTCGGGATGGGGACGCTCCCGGCTGCTGCACTACAGGATCACAACCCCGGAATGCTGATGCCCGAAACCATTTCAGACCATCCGCCCATGGCCGCCAGGCCCTCCGCTCCCCGCCAACGGCTCCGCTATACCCGCATCCTGGAGTCCGCCGCCGCGTTCGCCCGCAAGGGCCTGGAGTCGGTGGAACTCGCGGAGGTGGCAGCCAAGGCTGATGTGCCGCTGGGCACGCTCTACCGCTATTTTCCGTCCCCCACCCACCTGATGCTGGCCCTGTACCGGCACCAGCTGGATGAATTGCAGGCCGGCACCAGAAGTGGGTCTGCCCGGTTCCGCGGCCGCGCCCTGCCGGGACTGGTAATGGAAATCTTCCATATGCGCGTCATGCAGCCAGCCGTGGAGCAGTGCTTGAGCCGGGGTATCTACGTTCCGGACCGCGACACCACCGCGCTGCTGCGGGAAATCGACGTGCTGGGCGAGAAGGTGGTGGGCGCTGCGGCCACGGACGCTGTTGCTGCCCGCGTCCTGCTCCTGACTGTCACTGGTCTGGTCCAGTCCGTCCGGAACCGGCGCCTTTCCCTCTTCGAAGCCGAAGAGGACCTCAAAAAGGCCTGCGCCCGCCTCTCTCCGGGGGCCGAAGCCGGGTTCACACTGTCCCAAAGCGCGTAACCGGCCTAGACCAATCAGCCAATAAGTACGCCTTTATCCCGTGGCGTGAGTCACAACTTCTTTTGATCAAGCGTTTTGGCGCGCGCGGGCCGTGTCAAATCGTCGCGGAACCCGGAAAACCGCTGCCTACCATGTAGTCACCGGAGCAACAGGGAGGAACAAAACATCCCCACGCTCCCGCGGACCCGCCACCCCTGGGTTTCCTGTCGCACCATTCCCTTTGCCTGCGCCCGCCCGGGCGCCGGGCTTCCATGTGCCGTGTGCGCACGGCGAGCACCAGGAGACAACGACGTGTCCATTGACGCAATCACAGCCATTGACGATTCCGCTGCCACCCCGCTGACCGAGGATGAGATCTTCAGCGCCCACCAGGGCGGCAAGCTGACCATCGGCACCACGGCGCCGCTGTCCAACAAGCGGGACCTGTCCATCGCCTACACGCCCGGCGTGGCCGAAGTAAGCCGTGCCATCCACAAGCAGCCGGAACTCGCCCGCACTCTGACCTGGGCCGAGCGCCTGGTGGTCGTGGTCAGCGACGGCACCGCTGTCCTGGGCCTGGGCAACATCGGCCCCAGCGCGTCCCTGCCCGTCATGGAGGGCAAGTCCGCACTGTTCAAGACCTTCGGCGACCTGGACTCCATCCCCCTGGTCCTCAACACCAGCGATGTTGATGAGATCGTGGAAACCCTGGTCCGGCTCCGCCCCAGCTTCGGCGCCGTCAACCTTGAGGACATCGCCGCCCCGCGCTGCTTCGAACTCGAGGAAAAGCTCATCGAAGCACTGGACTGCCCCGTCATGCACGACGACCAGCACGGCACCGCCGTGGTGGCCCTCGCCGCGCTGACCAACGCCGCCAAGGTGACCGGCCGCAGCCTGGAAAGCCTCAAGGTGGTCGTATCCGGTGCGGGTGCCGCCGGTATCGCCGTCGCCGAGATCCTGCTGGCTGCCGGCACCAGCGATGTCGTCCTGCTGGACTCCCGCGGCGTCATCAACAGCCAGCGCGCGGACCTGGCCGCGGACACCACCAGCAAGAAGGCCGATATCGCCGGCCGCAGCAACCCGCGCGGCGTCTCCGGCGGCCCGGCTGAGGCACTCGCCGGTGCCGACGTGTTCATCGGTGTCTCTTCCTCGAAGCTGGACGAGGACCACCTCGCGCTCATGAACCAGGACTCCATCGTGTTCGCCCTTTCCAACCCGGATCCCGAGGTGCTGCCGGAGGTGGCCGTCAAGTACGCCGCCGTGGTGGCCACCGGGCGCAGTGATTTCCCCAACCAGATCAACAACGTCCTGGCCTTCCCCGGCATCTTCCGGGGTGCCCTGGATGCCGGCGCCCGCCGCATCACCCCCGCCATGAAGCTGGCGGCAGCGCGGGCCATCGCCGAACTTGCCGCCGAGGACCTGTCCGCGGACTACATTGTCCCCAGCCCGCTGGATCCGCGGGTTGCCCCCGCCGTCACCGCGGCCGTTGCTGCCGCTGCGGCAGCAGGGTAACCCCTCCCTTGTGAAGTAACGACGGCGGTGCCTCCTTGCGACAGGAGGCACCGCCGTCGGGGGTTAAGGGCAGCGGCCATAAACTGGGGTGCATGAACTCCGAGACCGTGGTGACCGCCCTGTGCGGCCTGGCAATCCTGGTGGGTGTGGCCGGCACCATTATCCCGGTGCTTCCAGGCAGCATCCTGATCGGAGCGGGCCTCCTGGCCTGGGCCATCTGGGGCGGCGCGGGGATGGCGGGCTGGGTGGTCTTTGCGGTTGCCATTGTGTTCGTTGCCGCCGGCATGGGCGCCAGCGCCGTCCTCACCGGACGGAAGCTGAAGGAGCATGCCATCCCGAGCCGCAGCATTGTGGCCGCGCTGGTTGCCGGGGTGGTGGGCATGTTCATCATCCCTGTGGTGGGACTTTTCGTCGGTTTCGCGGCGGGCCTGCTGATCAGCGAGTTTCTCCGCACCCGCAACATCGGCCGGGCGGCCACGTCCAGCTGGGCCGCCCTCAAAGCCACCGGGCTGGGCATGCTGGCCGAGTTCGGGCTCGCGTCCCTCGCGGCCAGCACCTGGGTCATCGGGGTGTGGATTGCAGCGACCAGCGGCTGAACAGCTTGCAGCCGGGATTTCTGCCGCGTAAAACGGAGGCATGATCGAGCCAAGTTCAGCTCTGGAACAGGTCCAGGCGTGGGTGGAAAAGTACCAGGCGGCCTGGAGCAGTAACCTGCCCGAAGACATCCGCGCGCTGTTCACACCCGACGCCCGGTACGAGACCCGGCCCGCGGACCCGGACCCCTGGGTGGGCCGGGACGACATCGTGGACCGCTGGCTGGCCGCCCGGGACGAGCCGGGGGACTGGACGTTCAGCTGGGAACTGCTGGGAACCGACGGCAATACCGCCTTCGTCCAGGGGCTCACCACCTATTCGGGCGGCCGGCCCACCTATGACAACCTGTGGGTGATCAGGTTTGACGGCACCGGCCGCGCCAGCTCTTTCACCGAGTGGTTCATGGAACGGGCCTGACCGGCGCCCGCTACAGTCCCAGGCCGCCGAGCTTGTCCCCCAGCCCGCCGGGAAGCTTGCCCAGCAGGTCAGCCGGGTTGATGCCAAGCTTCGCCAGCAGGTCCGAGTGCTGCTCCGTATCCACCTGGCCCGGCAGTTCCGTGTCCGCCCGGTCTGCCTTTTCGTGGTCTCCCTGGGACCGCAGGAACTCAAGGATCTGGGACTTGTCGATCTGCATGGCATTCTCCTTTACTGGTGTCCACAACTGCTAAGGATGCTTATTACCTTTCCCCAAATCAGGAAGCGGGACAAGGGCCAGTCCGAACGCAATGTCCCGGATAGCATGGAAAGATGACCGCCGGGGACACTGCACCGATCTACTGGGACAGCCGGGACCTTACCCCTTTCGGGCGCCCGCAGCTCCGTACTCCCGTCCACGATCTGGCCGGGGGAGTGGGAGGCCTGCTCAGCGGCGTGCTGGGAGGCAGGAACCCCGCCCTGCTGTCCATCGACGGCGACGTCCCCCGCCTGAAGCTCCTCCTGCCCAAGCCCGCCAAGGCCGTCCACGAGGCCGTCTTCGCCAGCCGGGAGCCTGAACGGCTGATCACGCTGGCGCGCGCCTATCCCGGCTGGGCCGGCCTGTGCTACCTGATGGCCGGGCTGCTGGCCTACAAGCACGGCGGCTACCTGCGCGCCTCCGAGCTCCTGCACCGCGGGCTAACCATCCGCAACGACGAGGAGGCGAACCGCTACTCGTCCACGTACCTCACCAGGATCGTTACCCAGATCGAACTTGCGGAGCGCGTCGAGATACCCGTCCTCTTCAGCGAGGAATCCGTGTTCCTCGCCCTGTCCCACTCGCTGCGCGAAACCGGCCGGACGGAAGCGGCGCTGGACGCACTGTCCGGCCTGCCGCCGTCGCTCCCCATGGCCCTGGCGCGCTGCTCGCTGGCGCTGACGCTGGGACGCAGCCGGACCGTGATCGACTGGACGGAAGGACTGCTGAACGTGGATGACCTCTCCGCGGCGCTGCTCCTCGTGCGGGCGCGCGCCCTGCGCCGGGAGGGCCGTTATGGAGCCGCCCATGAGGCCATCGGTGAGGTCCTGCGCCGGCGCAAGACGCACATGGTGCTGCGCAACGATGCCCTGACGGACCGGGCACTGCTGGTCCTGGAGTCCAGCCGCCGGTCCCTGAACCCGCGCGACTGGGGCAGGCGCCGGCCGGATCCCGAGCCGCAGCGCGAGATCGCCGCACCCATTCCCATCCGCAAGGACGAGGAGATGCGCAGGATCTGGGAACAGGACTGGAAGAAGCTCAGCGGGGACTAGATGCGGCGGCGAGCAGCGGCACCAGCTGTTCGCCCAGCAGGACCACAGCCAGCAGCACCATGATGACCCCACTGGCCAGGGTCACGGTACGGGCTGCCCCGGGCCGGCTCTGCAGCAGCGTCCGGGAAAGCAGTGCGACGGCGGTGTACACCAGGCCGGCCAGCGCCACGAAGGTCATGCCCAGTAGTCCGGACTGCACCGGCACCGGAAAGGAGGCCTCGGCGCTGACGAACTGGGGAATCAGGGCCACATAGAAGAGGAGCCCCTTCGGGTTGATTCCGCTGGTGCCCATGCCCTGGAGGAAGGTGCGGAGCTGGCTTCCGGCAGGACGGACGACGGCGTCTGCCGCGCTGAAGGAGGCGCCGCGCCACGAGCGCAGGGTGCTGACGCCCAGCCACATGAGGTAAGCGGCGCCAGCCAGGGTGATCCATCCCAGGACCCCCGGCATCCCGGCCAGCAGGGCCGCCAGTCCCGCCACCAGCAGGACGGTATGGAGGACGTACCCGCCGCAGAGCCCGGCCACCGCCGGAACGAAGCTGCGCTGCCGCAGGCCCGCGGTGATGATGTAGGCCCAGTCCACTCCGGGAGTGCAGGCCAGGGCGGTCGCCACCAGGATGAAGGCCAGGAACAGCTCCGGATTCATGGGTGTTTCTCCTGTCGGTTCTCTCAGGAGAAACGATAGGGATTTTGGGCCCGTAAGTGCTTTCTCCTTTTCGCCCGCCACCCGGCCCCTAAAGTATGATTCTTGCGTGATTGACGCTGTTGACAGGAATATTTTGCGCCACCTGAAAGAGGACGGCAGAATGACTGCCACCGCGCTCGCCGCCAAGGTAGGCCTGACGGTGGCGCCCTGCCACCGGCGGCTGCGCGACCTGGAGAAGTCAGGCATCATCCGGGGGTACAAGGCGGACATCGACCCCGCCGCGGTGGGCCTGGGGTTTGAGGCTATTGTGTTCGTGACGCTCCGGCAGGTGGACAGGCCCACCATGGAGATTTTCGAGAACCGGGTGGCGGACCATCCCAACATCGTGGAGGCGCAGCGGCTGTTCGGCTCCCCGGATTACCTGCTGAAGGTCATTGCCGAGGACCTGCCCGCGTACCAGCGCTTCTACGACGCCGAACTGACGTCCCTGCCCGGGGTCGAACGACTCACCTCAACGCTGGTGATGAAGAACCTGAAGTCGAACGCCGGCCCGCCTGTATAGCGGCCGTCCCTCAGCCCGCCGGCAGGACGTGCACGATGACCACCTGGGTGTCCTTGCCGCCGTCGTACCTCAAGTCGTAGTTGACCGTCAGTCCGGTGGCCGTGCCTGGCGTAATGGAGAAGTCGCTTCTTGAATCCGGGTCTGCCTGCGTGCTGCCGATCCCGTCCTCTGCAGAGGCCTCGGAGATCCCGTACCGCTCTACACCGTCCCGGATCAGGGCGAAGTACTCCTCCGGCGAACCGGCGGTGAGGAAGTAGGTCACTTCACTGAAGTCCGTCTGCGTGTCCGTGGTGTTGAAACGGATGCGGTCCGTCTCCGTGGTCCGGGTTGGCCAGGTACGCCTGGCCGTAAAAGTCGTAGACCATTGCAATGGTTTCCCAGTTATGTTCCGTGCCCTTGGAGGTGTCCCAGTCGGCAGGATCGATGCCCATGTCCCCGGGCCGCCGGGGTCGCCGCCTCACCCGCCGCCGGCCCCTCCTGTGCTGGCCTTTCCTGCTCGTCGGCGTTGGCGAGCAGCACCTTCGACGCCGATTCGAGCCCGGCTGTGGCCGACCTGAGCAGCTTCACGTGGGACGAGGTCCACTCGCTCCGGAACCGCTCGCCGTCGTGCCCTTTCCTCAGACCGGTGCCGATGCTGCTGCCCAACTGCTGGCTGAGGGCGTTCAGCGGTCAGTCTGCGGCGAGCAGCCCCGTGGTGCGGTAGGGAATGACTTCCCGGAGGAACATGCTGGTGGAGGTCCGCACAATGCCCGGGCACAGCCGGATCTCCTCGGAAACCCGGTAAAGGTCGTCCGGGCTGGTGGCCACAACCCTGATCAGCAGATCGGTATCTCCGGCGGGGGCGTGGCATTCGAGGACCTCGGGGATTTCCCGCAGGGCCGCGATGGCCTCGTTGAGGTGGCTCTGGTCCAGCTCGGCACTGACGGATGCTGCCACTCCGCGTCCCAGGGCGGCGGGCAGCACTCTACTGCTGTTGGGACGGAGCGCGCCGGAGGCTGTCATGCGTTCCAGCCGGGTCTGCACCGTTCCGCGCGCTAGCCCCAACCGCTGGGCGAGCACCATGATGGGCACGCGCGGGTCCTCATCGAGGGCGCGAAGGATCCGCTTGTCGGTGGGGTCCAGTTCCTGCAATCTGATCAGTTCCTGTCTCCGAAGCGCGGAAAGATTGATCGGATTGACCAGTCCAACCCGTGCCGGTTGCACCAACTGTAGGGTGTCTGCTGAAATATTGGCAACTGGGCAACGGCCACCGCCGGACCCCGCAGGCCAACGGCATTCCGGCACACCACCCGGGCGCTGCAGACCGCCTCCCGCAAGGAGGCTGCCGCTGATTGACTCTTGTTCACGCATCGTCATTCCGCACTTTTCACGGCAAGAGCCCCTGAGCCACCGATCATCGGATTTCCGTAGCAATCGGTAGCTGAGGGGCTCTTGTGTTGTCCGCATAGGCTGGATCCATGACCTCAGCCGGCCGCTTCGCCCCTAGTCCTTCCGGTGAGCTTCATGTGGGCAATCTGCGCACCGCCATGCTGGCGTGGCTGTTCGCCCGCTCCACAGGGCGGAGCTTCCGGCTCCGAGTTGAGGACCTGGACCGAGCGCGGGCCGGCGCGGAGGCAGTGCAGTTGCGGGACCTTGAAGCGATCGGCGTGACGTGGGACGGCGGCGTGGTCCGCCAGACTGCCCGGGGCCGGCTCTACGACAATGCCATCCGGCGGCTCGGCGATGCCGGGCTGACCTACGAGTGCTTCTGCACCCGGCGGGAAATCCAGGAGGCGCCGTCGGCCCCGCACGCCCCGCAGGGCGCCTACCCTGGCACCTGCCGGAACCTGGACCCCGCTGAGCTGGAGTTCAAGCGTTCCATCCGTCCTGCGGCAATCCGCCTGCGGTCTGCGGTCCAGGAGTTCACTATCCACGACATCCTGCATGGTGGATTTACCGGCGTGGTGGACGACTTTGTCCTGCGCCGGAACGACGGCGTGGTGGCTTACAACTTGGCCGTGGTGGTGGACGATGCGGCCCAGGGCGTGGACCAGGTGGTACGTGGCGACGATCTGCTTCCCTCCACCCCCCGGCAGGCCTATTTGGCATCCCTTCTGCATATTCCGCTACCGGAATATGCCCATGTCCCGCTGGTGGTTAACTCCGACGGCGCCCGGCTGGCAAAGCGGGACGGGGCGGTCACGCTTGCCGACCTTGCCGGGGCGGGCGTTACCGCTGATGCCGTGCGGGACCGCCTGCTCGCCTCCCTGAATCTTCCCGCCGGCACCCTTGAACACGCGCTGGCAGCGTTCAATCCGGCCGCACTGCCGCGGGACCCCTGGATCTGGAGCGGCCCGTAGGCTTGGGGCATGTTAGATGACCATTTTCCGGACCACAGTCCGGCCCCCAGGTTCACCGTAGAGACTGCCAAGGTCCTGGCCGAGGTGGCCCACAACCGGCAGAAGGACAAGTTGAAGAGGCCTTACCGGGAACACGTCCTGGCTGTGGGCGACGCCCTGGCGGACTTCGACGACGATATCCGGATCGCGGGATACCTGCACGATATCGCCGAGGACACTCCGATCACCCGGCAGGCCTTGCTGGAGATGGGCGTCTCCGAGCGCGCCGTGGAGATCATTGAGCGGGTCACCAACCGGCTCCACAGCAACCCGGACGATTACCAGGCCGGGATTCGCGAGATCGCCCAGGACCACGACGCCGCCCTGGTCAAGATTGCGGACAACGCCCACAACTCCTTGCCGGAGAGGGTCAAGGCTCTTGCTGAAAAATGGCCGGACAAACCGCCGGTCACCAAATACCGCGACGCCCGGCCCGTGCTTTACGCCGCCGTCGAGGTGGAGGAGGTCCGCAAGATCCTGGCCCGGGTGAATCCGTGGCTGCTGGAGGAGCTGGACGACCGCCTGGACGAGGAAGACACCACCGACTACGAGAATCTCTCCTACGGTGAAGCGGACGCCGGAGCGGCGTCGGCTGACGCTAGGGCTGAGGAGCGGTAGTTCCTGCTTCCAGCCTTTGCATCGCATGGTGCAGCCGCTCTGTTCCGCGGCGCTCATCGATGACAATGGACGCCGCCAGCCCCAGCACAATGACCAGCATGCACGCCGGGACCGAGGCCCCCAAAGCCCCCATGCCAACGGCCCCGGCCAGGACCACCATGATTCCGGCTGCAACGGCAATCACCGTCCGGTCCGGGCCCATCATGGCGCTGTACAGCCACGTCAGCGTGAGTTTGAAGACGGCAACCGGCACGGCAATGGAGGCGACGGCCGCTGCGGCACTGATGTGTGCCTCGTGGTCGATGTAGTAGGCGGCCACGTGGAGCCCGGCGCCGGTGGCCGCGATAGCCGCGAAGAGCGGAATGTGCCCGTAGCCGAAGAGGAACGAGCGGTGCCGCTGCAGGTGCAGGGCCCGTCCGGCCGGAAGCATGAAATACACCCACCACATCCCGAAAGCCAGGGCCGTACCGCCAAAGCCCACCAGCGCCGCGTCCACGCTCCAGCCGTGGTTCGCCACGATGGCCCGCAGGGTTTCGATCGCCCCGATCAGGCACTCACCCAGGGCGATAATGGCCAGCAGGCCATACCGCTCGGCGATATGGTGTGCATGCCATGGGGTCCTGTCATCGCGTTCCGCGGCATAGGGAGTGCCCATCTCCAACGCGATCAGGGGGATGACCAGGAGGAATGTTATGGCCACATCGGTGTCCGCGATGAGCACGGCAATCCAGCCGAGCTGTACGAGAGCCAGGTATTTGGCATAGCGCAGGCACGTCTGGCGGCGCGCAGGATCCTGGCGGGACGCCCGGATCCACTGCGTTACAAGGGCAAGCCGCATGATCACGTAGCCGGCCACGATCACCCGGTTTTCCACGTGCCGTCCCTCCACAATGGAGTGGAACATCGGCTCGATCCCCATCGTGAGGATCAGCACCCCGACGATCTGGACCATGGTGACCACCCGGAACACCCAGTCGTCTGTGTCGTAGGCGCTGGCGAACCAGGTGAAATTGATCCAGGCCCAGATCACCGCAAACATCGCGAAGGAGAACCCCATGAGGCCCTCCACAAAGTGGGCCTCGGCAATCTCGTGGGCGAATTGGCTGCCCGCCACCCCGAAGGCGATGACAAAAGTCAGGTCGAAGAAGAGCTCCAGGGGCGTCGCGGCCGATGTTTTTCGTGCGGATCGCGGCCACCCATGCGCGCGAAGGCATGCCGGAGAGGGTTTGAGGACATGCCTCAAAGATTACTCCGGGCCGCCTTGTGCTCCAGGGCAGCCGCGAAGTCCTCGGCGAACCGCCGCACGCCATCCCATTCCGTGTAGATGTAGTCCCTTGACGTATCGGTATCAAGGCCGCCTTTGTCCTGGGCGATCTTCTTCATCACCATGCGCTTCAGGAATCCGTACTGGGTATACAGGAGTGCGCCGCTGAAAAGGGCCACGCGGGCCGGATGCCAGCCTGTCCCGTCCTCGAATTCGGCAACGTACTTCTCAGCGTTCTCCATGTCGCCGTGGGCGGCGAGGCTGACAGAGAAGAGGGCAGCAGGGATCTTTTCCAGCGCATTGCGGTTCTTCAGGACGAACTCCCGGACGTATTCCTCATGCTTTCCCATGTGGATGGAAGCTCCCACGATGGCGGCGTCATAGCTGCCGGCCAGGAGGTGGTCCGAGTGTTTCAGGTCTACGGGCTCCACGTCGTGGCCGTGGGCCCGCAGGACGTCGGCAATGAATTCCGCAATCCGGGCAGTCTGGCCCTCGGAGGTCCCGTAAGGAATAACTATGTTTGCCATACCTCGATACTGCTTCCCGGCGGCCGCGGGGGTAAGGGCAGAAAGTCCCGGCCCTCCTTAGACGCGGGCCAGGGCGTCGATATCCTCAAGGAAGTCCTGGTGGACTTCCTTGCTGACGGTGGTGCGGGTTTCGGCGATGGCATCAAGGTAGTCCTGGGTGGACGGGCCTTTCCGCACCGCTTCCCGGACGGACGGCCTCGCTCCGGAGGCCAGCCCGCCGTCGTCGTACACCGCCTTTTCCAGGGCGCGCTGGGAGGCGCTGCGGGCCGCGTACTCGATGTCCGCGGGGGAGAAGCCCTCCGTGCGCTCCACCAGGAGCTCGACGTCCACGTCGTCCACCACCGGTGCGGGGATGAAGCGCTGCCACATGGCTTCGCGTGCGTGGCGGTCGGGCAGGCCGATGGGAATGACGTAATCGAACCGGCCGTGCCGCAGGAACGCCGAATCGAGCGCCCGGATGAAGTTGGTGGCGCACACCAGCAGGCGGCCCGGCTGTTCGCGGAAGGCAGGGATGATCTTCAGGAGTTCATTGGTGACGCCCTGCAGCGGCGACGGCGGTTCACCGGACCGCTGCGAGGCAATCTCTTCCACTTCATCGATGAACACCACCGCGTGTTCCAGTTCCGCGATCTCCAGGAAAGTTTCGCGCAGCGCCCCGGCCAGGCCCTGGGGATCGGCGGCCAGGCGGGACGGGAAGACCTCAACGAACGGCCATTCCAGGCGGGAGGCGATGGCCTTGGCGAAGGTGGTCTTGCCTGTGCCGGGCGGGCCGAAGAGGACGACGGCGCGTGGCGGCACCACTCCGAATTCATCGGCCAGGTCCGCCTCGGCCAGCGGGAGCACCAGCCGGCGTTCCAGCAGTTCCTTCTCCCGGTGCATGCCGGCCACGTTTTCCCACAGGTCGCGGGCCAGGACCCGGCCGCCCAGCTGGCCCAGCGCGCCCAGCTCCTGCCGCTGGACGGGGATGGTCCGCTCGAAGTAGCGCAGGTTCTTCTTAAGGGCGAAGCCGCGGCCCAGGAATGCTTCCACGCGGGTTTCGGAATCCGGCATCAGCGCCGAAAGCTTGTTCAGACCGTGGGGTGCCATCCGGTTTTCGACGGCGGCCAGCAGCGAGGTGCCGATCCCGCGGCCGCGGTATTCCGGGAGGGTGGCCAGGAAAACGATCCAGCCCTGGTCGTGCGCGGCCCGTCCGACGGCGGCGCCCACCACCTGCTCTCCCTGCACCGCCACCACGGCATGGTCCTTTTCACAGGATGCGAGCACCTCTGAGAGGGCGTAGACCGGCTCGACGTTGCTCGCCTTCAGGGTTTCCCAGAGATGCAGGATCCCGTCCAGGTCGGCCGAATGGAAATCCCTGATGCGCCAGTTGGTCATATCCGCCTAATCTCCCGGGTGGTTCGTCATTGAGCCGGCATGTCCGTGCCACTGCCGAGCTTAGCGAACGGCGGCGGGCGGAAGGTTGCGGCGGCGTTGCATTACGGCTTCCTGGAACTGGTGCCGCCCGCGTGGGTTCAGAGCCCGAGGGTCGAGAGGGTGTTCCGCAGGGTGTCGGCGGAGTGCTGCAGGGCTGCCAGCTCGACGTCGTCCATGGGGGTCTCCAGGACACGCAGGACACCCTGGCGGCCCACGATGCTGGGCAGTGAGAGTGCCACCCCCGAGATGCCGTACTGGCCGTCTAGGACAGTGGAGACTGGCAGGACGGCATTCTCGTCCCGGAGCAGGGCTTCCACGATGCGGGCGCCGGAGAGGCCTATCGCGTAGTTGGTTGCCCCCTTGCCGGCGATGACCTTGTAGGCCGCCTGCGTCACTTCCCGGGCGGTATCAGTGAGGTGCTCGGGAGTGAACGTCCGCCCGCTGCCGGACGTCCATTGGCGGATGGGTACCGGCCCGATCCTGGCCCCGGACCACACTGGAAACTCGGTGTCGCCGTGTTCGCCCACCATGCTGGCATGGACGCTTGCCACCGAGACGCCGGCGTGGCGTGCCAGGAGCCAGCGGAGCCGGGAAGTATCCAGCACGGTGCCCGACGAGAAGATCCGGCCCGCCGGCAGTCCGGTGATTTGCTGCGCAGCAACGGTGAGCACATCGCAGGGGTTGGTGACCAGGACGTAGACCGCATTCGGAGCCGTCTCCAACAGTTGGGGCATCAGCTGTTCGAGGATACGGACGTTGGTCCCGGCGAGGTCAAGCCGTGTCTGGCCCGGTTCCTGCTTGGCTCCGGCCGTGATGACCACGACGTCGGCATTGTCCGTGACGCCGATGTCACCGCCGCCCGTTATTGAGGTGGCCCCCGCTGCGAACTGCGTGCCGTGCGCGAGGTCCAGGACTTCCGCTTCCGCTTTGGCGGCGTTGACGTCGTACAGTGCGATGTTGCTGGCCGAACCGCGGATGAGGGCTGCGTAGGCCAAGGATGTTCCCACGCTGCCGGCCCCGACAATGGCCAATTTGGATCCCACCATCAACTCGCCCGCCTTTCAGGTCCTCCGCCAGGACCCGCGCTGTTGGTGTAAGCCCACAATGCCAGCATGCTACCGATAAAGGGTAGGCCGGCCGCCTGCCGGGTAGGCCGGGCCGTTGAGTGTCCCATCCCCGAGGAGTAACGTGTGGCCCACCTCACCCGCACCCCATTCAGGAGCAACCATGCCACATCTGGGACGCCGGCTAGGAGCCATTACGGCTGCGCTGGCGATGAGTGTGACCACCGGGGCGATCATGAGCCCCGCCTCTGCCCACAAAGCTGACCCTCAGTACCAAACTGACAAGGAACCCGTAGCCGAAGGCCGCGGCGGTGCCGTCAGCACCGTCGACCCCGAGGCTTCAGCTGCCGCCATCGAGGTTCTTCGGAAGGGCGGGAATGCTGTGGACGCCGCCGTCGCAGCCGCCGCCACCCTCGGCGTCACGGAGCCCTACAGCGCCGGCATCGGAGGCGGCGGCTATTTTGTGTACTACGACGCAAAGAGCGGAAAAGTCCACACCATCGACGGCCGCGAGACCGCGCCCGCCGCCATGCCCACCAATGCGTTTATTGATCCCGCCACCGGCAAACCGTACAGGTTCACACCGGAGCTGGTCACCAGCGGAGTCTCCGTGGGCGTCCCGGGAACCCCGGCCACCTGGGAGCGGGCGCTGGAACGCTGGGGCAAATTCAGCATGGCGAAGGCCCTGGAACCGGCCATTGAGGTAGCTGAACGCGGCTTCGTGGTGGATCAGACGTTCCGCCAGCAGACTGACGACAACGATGAGCGTTTCAGGGCATTCCCGGCCACCACCGAACTTTTCCTTCCGGGCGGGCAACTTCCGGTTGTTGGCTCAGTGTTGAAGAACCACGACCTTGCTGACACCTACCGGCTGCTGGCCGACCAGGGAACAGGAGCGTTTTACACAGGCCCGCTTGCCGAGGAGATCGCCAAGACGGTGCAGAACCCGCCGAAGGACCCAGCCACGAAGCTTCCCGTTCCCAAGGGCTTCATGACAACCCAGGACCTGGCAAAGTACCGTGCCATTGACCAGGACCCCACGCATGTGAACTACCGCGGGTACGACGTGTACGGCATGGCACCCTCCAGCAGCGGTGGCACAACCGTGGGTGAGGCACTGAATATCCTTGAGACGTTCGACTTGCCGGCAGTGGCAAAGGCAGACCCGGCCGCTGCCCTTCACCACTACCTTGAGGCTACGGCCTTGGCTTTCGCCGACCGCGGGAAGTACGTGGGTGATCCGGCCTTCGTCAAGGTTCCCACCAAAGCACTCCTCGACGAGGTTTTCGGCAAGGAACGGGCCTGCGAAATCGATCCGCTGAAGGCGGCACCCAAACCGGTCCCCGCTGGCGATGTCACCTCCTACGACGGCGTCTGCCCGGTCGAACCGGCAGCGCTCGCGGATGAGAAGGACACGGAGAACATCTCCACCACCAACCTCACTGTCTCCGACAAGTGGGGCAACGTGGTGGAGTACACGCTCACCATCGAGCAGACCGGTGGATCAGGCATCACAGTTCCGGGGCGCGGTTTCATCCTCAATAACGAGCTCACCGACTTCAGCACCGAATACAAGGAGGACGACCCGAACCGCATCCAGCCGGGCAAGCGGCCGCGCTCGTCGATGTCGCCCACCATCGTGCTGAAGGACGGCGAACCCTTCCTGGCACTCGGTTCTCCGGGTGGTTCCACCATCATCACCACCGTCCTGCAGACGCTGGTCAACCGGATTGACTTCGGCATGAGCATCGAGGACGCCTTGGCCGCCCCCCGGGCCACACAGCGCAACACACCGAACGTTACGGCTGAACAGGCATTCATTGATCAGTACGGCGCTGCCCTGAGTTCCCGGTATGGGCACACCTTGGTGAAGGCGGGCGACGCCTTTACCTCAGCCGCTGAAATCGGTGCCGCCACCGCCATCGAGTTCGACCCCGATGGAAGAACCGTGACAGCGGTCGCCGAACCGGTCAGGCGCGGCGGAGGCTCAGCGATGGTGGTCAAGCCGGCGCGGTAGCCTTCCGGCCAACCCCTTAAACCCTGACGGCGGCACCTCCGGTTCCATGGTTGTGGATCGGAGGTGCCGCCGTCGGACGTTTGGAAGGGTTACTTCATGAACGCCTCCGCGGGCGGGTTTGCGACCACGGGGGAGAGTCCGGTGTGGCCGTCCCGGGTTGCGGCGATTTCGTGGATGCGTTTGCGGCAGGCGTACCAGCCGAAGACCATGAGGATGGACGCGATGGCGGTGACCAGCATGGTGAGCGGTGATTCGATGAAGACCATCACCAGCACTCCCACGAGGAAGAGCAGCGAGAGGTAGCCGGTGTAGGGGGCGCCGAACATCCGGAAGGAGGGGCGCTTGAGCCAGCCCTTGTCGGCCCAGCGCTTGAGCTGGATCTGGCACAGGACGATGGTGGCCCACGTCATGATGATGCCCACGGAGGCGACGTTGAGGACGATTTCGAAGGCTTCGGCGGGCACGAGGTAGTTCAGCGGGACGCCCAGCAGGGACACGCCCGCGGTGATGGCGATGCCGCCGTAGGGGACGCCGGCTTTGTTCATGCGGGAGGCGAATTGGGGGGCGGAGCCGTTGACGGACATGGAGCGCAGGATCCGGCCGGTGGAGTAGAGGCCGGCGTTAAGGGAGGACAGGGCGGCGGTAAGGACGACGAGGTTCATGATGACGTCCACGCCCTGGATGCCGATGGAGCCGAAGAAGGTGACGAAGGGGCTGACGCCTTTTTCGTAGGAGGTGAAGGGCAGCAGCAGGGCCAGGAGGATGACGGAGCCGACGTAGAACACGGCGATGCGGAAGACCACGGAGTTGATGGCCTTGGGCATGATCTTTTCAGGGTTTTCGGTTTCGCCGGCGGCGGTGCCGACGAGTTCGATGGAGGCGTAGGCGAACAGGACGCCTTGCATGAGGATGATCATGGGCAGCAGGCCGTTGGGGAAGATGCCGCCGTTATCGGTGATGAGGCTGAAGCCAACCTGCTGGCCGTCGACGGGGGTGCCGAAGATGACGAAGTAGGTGCCGACGATGAGGAAGATGACCAGGGCTGCGACCTTGATCAGGGCGAACCAGAATTCCATTTCACCGAAGACCTTGACGGAGACCAGGTTCAGGGCGAGGACGACGACGAGGGCGATCAGGGCCCAGGCCCATTGCGGGACGGCTGCCATCCAAGGGATGTAGTTGCCGAAGAAGTTCATGTAGAGGGCTGCGGCGGTGATGTCCACGATGGTGGTGGTGGCCCAGTTGATCCAGTAGAACCAGCCGGAGACAAAGGCTGCTTTTTCGCCGAAGAATTCACGGGCGTAGGAGACGAACGAGCCCGAGGAGGGCCGGTGCAGGACCAGTTCGCCCAGGGCGCGCAGGATCAGGAACGCGAAGAACCCGCACACGGCGTACGCGATGACCAGGGACGGTCCGGCCGCGTTGAGCCGGCCGCCGGCGCCCAGGAACAGGCCGGTACCGATCGCGCCGCCGATCGCGATCATCTGGATCTGC
Organism: Arthrobacter sp. Y3221157; assembly: GCF_059089865.1. Lineage (NCBI taxonomy): Bacteria > Bacillati > Actinomycetota > Actinomycetes > Micrococcales > Micrococcaceae > Arthrobacter > Arthrobacter sp. Y3221157. The sequence goes on along the minus strand of NZ_JBNHFD010000031.1, from coordinate 13,840 downwards.
CGGGGCTTCAGGTTCTTGTGGTAGCCCTTGTCCTCCGCGTGCAGCGCCTGCTCCGATGCATGCGCCTGCGGCGGGATGGTGTGGTCTGTGACGGGGGGAGTTGTCATGGGGGTGTCCTTCTAAGTCCGGGGTGTTCGGGGACTATTTGCTGAGGTTTGCCAGGCGTTCGGGGCTGAGGAGTTCCTGGAGTTGGGGGCCGGTCAGGAGCCCGCGCTCAAGGACGAGTTCGGCGACGCCCTTGCCGGTTGCGAGTGCTTCCTTCGCGATGGCCGTGGCGGTGGCATAGCCCAGGTGGGGATTCAGGGCTGTGACCAGGCCGATGGACTGCTCCACGGTGCGGCGGAGGTGTTCGGTGTTGGCGGTGATGCCACGGATGCAGCGTGCGGTGAGGGTGCGGCAGGCTGCTTCCAGGTGGGAGATGCTCTTGTGGAGGCTGTGGACAATGACGGGTTCGAAGGCGTTGAGCTGGAGCTGTCCGGCTTCGGCGGCCATGGTGATAGTCACGTCGTTGCCGATGACTTCGTAGGCCACCTGGGAGACCACTTCCGGGATCACCGGGTTGATCTTGCCGGGCATGATGGAGGAACCGGACTGGACGGCCGGCAGGTTGATTTCGCCGAAGCCGGCGCGCGGACCGGAGGAGAGCAGGCGGAGGTCGTTGCAGATCTTGGAGAGCTTCACGGCCACGCGCTTCAGTACGCCGGAAAGGTGGACAAAGGCGCCCACATCCTGGGTGGCTTCGATGAGGTCGACGGCGGTGACCAGCGGCAGGCCAGTGACTTCGGCCAGGTGCCGGCAGGCTGCCTCGGCGTAGCCGGCGGGTGCGTTCAGGCCCGTGCCGATGGCGGTGGCGCCGAGGTTGATCTCGTGGATGAGCAGCTCTGCTTCGGCCAGGCGGAGCCGGTCTTCGCCAATGGTGATGGCGTACGTGCCGAACTCCTGTCCCAGGGTCATGGGTACGGCGTCCTGCAGCTGGGTGCGGCCCATCTTCACAACGGTGCGGAATTCCAGGGCCTTGGCGGCGCAGGCTTCCTCAAGTTCGGCCAGCGCGTCCACCAGTTCCCGTGCCGCGAAGATGGTGCCCAGCTTTACGGCGGTGGGGTAGACGTCGTTGGTGGACTGGCTGAGGTTGACGTGGTCGTTGGGGTGCAGCCGCGCGTAGTCACCCTTGGGATGGCCCAGGATTTCCAGGGCGCGGTTGGCGATGACCTCGTTGGCGTTCATGTTCGACGACGTGCCGGCACCGCCCTGGATGACGTCGACGACGAACTGGTCGGCCAGTTGCCCGTCCAGGATGTCCTGGCACGCCTGTTCGATGGCATCCGCGCGTTCGGCGTCCAGCAGCCCGAGCTCCCGGTTGGTGCGTGCGGCGGCGAGCTTGACCGCTGCGAGGCCGCGGACCAGGTGCATGTTGGAGCAGAGTTTCTGGCCGGTGATGGGGAAGTTTTCGACGGCCCGGAGGGTGTGGACGCCCCAGTAGGCGTCAGCCGGGACGTCCCTGTCGCCGAGCAGGTCATGCTCGGACCGGGTGGTCGGAGCGGATGTGGCGTCGGCGGCGGTTTCGATGATGGTCATGGGAGTCCTCACAGGGCTTCGTTGTCGGGTTTGGACAGGCTGTTGCTCAGAAAGTCGGTGGCTTGCAGCAGGCCCACGTGGTGCCCGCCGCCGAGTACCGGTGCGGCGGCGATGCCAGCCAGAGGATCGGTGTCGACGCCGATCGCTTCCAGCAGGGCCACGGTGGCCGGCATCCGGGCACGGTCGCCGCCGTCGGAAATTTTCACGGCCACGGCGCGGCCATCGGGCAGGCCCACCAGCTGGACGCCTTCAAAGCCGTCCTTGGCCACCGCTCCGGGGAGCAGCCGCATGAGCTCGGTGACGTCGCGCCCTTCCCCGGCCACCATTTCGGGGTGCTGCTGTATGGCGAGGCCGACGGCGGCTTCCGCGCCGCCGTCGTCATTTCCGGTCTTGAAGGAGGCGGCACGCGCGATTCGGCCGAAGGCGCGGGCCATGCCGCCCAGCGTCAGCGCGAAGAGCGGGGTGCCGCAGCCGTCGGTGCTGACGGCGGACGGCTCCTCGCCGGCCAGTCCGATGACGGTGGACCGGACGAGCTGCTGGAGCGGGTGCTGGGGGCGGAGGTAGCCCTGCACGGGCCAGCCGTTGATGACGCAGGTCGCGGCCATGGCGGCATGCTTGCCGGAACAGTTCTGCGTGAGCTGGGTGGCGCCGCCTCCGCTGCGCAGCCAGTCTTCGCGTTCGGCTCCGCCGTAGGGGAGGTCGGTGCTGTTTTCCAGGTCGGTGACGGACAGGCCGTGCATTTCGAGGATGCGCAGGGCGCCGTCACGGTGCTCTGCCGCGCCGGAGTGGCTGGCCGCGGCCAGGGCCAGGAGGTCTGCCGGGAGCTTAAGTCCGGCGCGGACCATGGCGACTGCCTGCAGCGGCTTGAGTGAGGACCGGGGGTAGAAGGGGGTTGCCGGGTCCCCTGCCGCTGCCAGGATGGAACCCTGGGCATCGAGGGCGATGGCCGAGCCGTAGTGGACGCCCTCCACCAGTCCGTCGCGGATGGCGGCGACCAGGGGAGTGTGCTGCGGCAGGCTTGATGGTGCCGGCGCAGCAATGCGGGCAGCGGAAAACACGGGGGAGGGCATGGGGTCCTTGGGGTTGCTTTGTTGCTAGTTGTTGAGGATGGAGTCGAGGGCCTCGCCCACGGCGCGCAGGTGGTTGGCCATGGCTGCACTCGCGTCAGCAGCGGAGCCGGCCTCGATGGCTGCGAGGATCCGCTGGTGTTCAATGTCGGAGGCGTGCTGCCGGTCGGCCACCATGTTCAGCGTTTCCGACTGGTAGGCCAGGGCGTCGCGGATGTCCGCCACCACGCTTTCAAACACCTTGTTGCCGCTGGCCCGCGCGATGGTCGCGTGGAAGCTGGAGTCCAGGGCCACCCAGGACTCGGGGTCCGTTTCGGTGGCCATGGCGGCCACGACGTGGCGGAGGGTTTCGAGCTCCTCGTCAGACCGGCGTTCTGCAGCCAGCCCGGCTGCCGGAACTTCAATATGCGGGCGCGCCTCGGTAAGATCCCTCGCCGAGTACTGGCCGAGTGTGAGGTCGTTGGCCACCTTGTTGGCGACCACGAACGTGCCTTTGCCTGTCTTGGTGACCGTCAGGCCCAAAGCAGTACAGGAGCGAAGCGCTTCGCGGATGACCGACCGGCTCACCCCGTACTGCTGGGCAAGCGACGCCTCGGAACTGAGCTTGCTGCCAACAGGGACCAGGCCGGACTCGATATCCTGCCTGATGGTGTTGAACACCGCTTCGGCAGCGCTGAGCCGGGCAAGGGGTGCAGGCTGTCCTGCTGTCCGGCTGTCTGACAGGTTCACGCTTTCAATATGTCACCCGTCACACGTGCTGTCAAAGCGAAGGCTTAAACAGGGAGGCTGGCACCATTGTGGGTGCCAGCCTCCCTGGTCTTGCTGCAGGGGATCAGACCTCCTGCAGTGGTTGTTACGGCTGGTCCTTGCCCGACACGCTGGTTGAACCAATCTCGTCGGTCTCGACTCCCAGCTTGTGAAGGTCGCCGCGTTTGCGCTCCGCAAGGTAGGCCTTCATCTCGCGCTTGATCACCGGCAGCAACATGTAGACGCCCAGCAGGTTGATGAATGCGCAGATGAATAGGGCAGCGTCGGCGAAGTTCAGCACCTGTCCGAACGTCAGAACGGTTCCAATAACGGTGAAGAACAGGAAGACGAACTTGTAGGAAATTTCAGAGGCCTTGCTGCGGCCGAACAGGTACTCCCATGCCTTCAGGCCATAGTAGGACCAGGTGATCAGGGTGGAGAAGGCAAACAGCGTCACAGCGACGGCCAGGACCACCGGGAACCAGGGCAGGACTGTGGCGAAAGCGTCCGACGTGAGGATGACGCCGTCTGGTGCGCCCTCGCCGGCCTGCACCTGGTCGATGCCTGCCTGTAGGCTCGGTGCGCCCGCGATAACGATTGCAAGGGCGGTCATTGTGCAGATGATGACGGTGTCAACCATGGGCTCGAACATGGCCACAAAGCCCTCGCTCACAGGGCGTCGCGTCTTGACCGTGGAGTGGGCGATTGCCGCCGAACCAAGACCTGCCTCATTGGAGAACGCTGCGCGCTGGAAGCCAACGATCATGACGCCCACCAGGCCGCCGGCCATGCCCGACGGGTTAAAGGCGCCGGTAATGATCGCGCTGAACGCGGCCGGCACCTGGTCGATGTTCACGAGGATCACGAAGAGGCAGGCAAGCACGTAGACGGCTGCCATCGCCGGAACGAGTTTGCTGGTGGTAGCGCCGATGGATTTCATCCCGCCAAGGATCACGGCGGCGACCAGCGCCGCGAGGATGAGGCCAAAGATCAGGGCGGCTCCGGCACTGCCGAGGAAACCTTCGTCACCGCCGGTAACGTTGCGCATCTGGGCGAACGTCTGGTTGGCCTGGAACATGTTTCCACCGGCCACCGCGAAAATGAGGATGGAAACGGCGAAGATTCCGGTGAGGATCTTCACCGGCCATTTGCCGAACTTATGGAAGGCGACGGGCAGGTATTTGAACGGCCCGCCAGTTACGGTGCCGTCCTCATGGATCTGGCGGTACTTTACGCCGAGCGTGCACTCAGCGAATTTCGAAGCCATTCCCAGCAGCCCGGCCAGGATCATCCAGAAGGTGGCGCCGGGTCCGCCCAGTGCCATGGCGGCACCCACACCCGCAATGTTTCCCAAACCTACGGTGCCGGACAAGGCGGAGGTCAGTGCGTGGAAGTGCGGCACCTCGCCGGGATCGTGGTGGGCGGAGTACCGCCCGCGCACCACTTCATAGGACACCTTGAGGCCGCGGAACTGGATCAGGCCCAGGTAGATGCTGATGATGATGCCGGCGGCGATGAGCCAGGCGACCACGGCTGGAAAGCTGACGTCGCCAATGGTGATGGGGAAGAATACAATCGTCGTAAATACTTCAGCGATCGGCCGGAATATGTCATCGATCGTTTGTTCTACTGAGGCCAGCCAGCCAATTTCGTCGTGGGCAGCCATGGGTATTGCTTGCATTGATTCGTACTCTCTGGTTGAGGGCCTGCTTCTTGCCCGTCTCCGCTCAGGACAGCTGAAGCTGCTGCCTGAACTCCCCCAATGGATGTGAGCTGTGACATATCCGATCCAACTTATGTCAACCGGGCCGAAAACTCGACCTTGGTTTTGTAGTCTGGATCTGGTAGAGAACCAATGGCTTGGCAATGTTCAATTTCAGGTTGGTAGGAGCAGGCCTAGCTCACGCGCGCACGGTCCTCAATGGAACGCAGGATGCGGAACAGTTTAACGGCCCCGTTGTCCCCGAAGAGGATGTCCGGGCCGGAAGGCCGCCAGTTCGTTGTACGGCGAGTTGAAAAGGGCGGCTGGGTTAACCTTGCCGTTTTCCGCCAAGTGGTTGGTCGGGACCTGGAGGAAGTCGAGCTGCTGGGCTTGCGGCAGCACCAAAGGCCATCGCTGGAGGGGTGGAGGACAGCATTTTGCACGTCGCCCAGAGCATCGAGGAACGCCGCAAAAGCGCCAAGTCGGACGGTCCGACGACGTCCTGATTCCACAATTACAACAGCGGGTCCGGAAAGCATTTAAGCGTTCGGACCTGCTGCCGTTGAATGCTTAGCAGGGAGTCCAGGTTTTCCCGCCCGGTGCATAGCAGCGCGGACCTGTGTACTTGGACGATGCCGGTGGTACATACGGGGCAGGAGCCGGTGGAACATATGGTTGGGGTGCAGGCGCTACATAAGGCGCCGGGGCAGGCAACCTCCTTAGCCGCTCAGCTTCCTCCGCTGCGAGTCTGGCCGCTTCCTCTGCTGCAGCCTTCGCGGCAGCAGCAACTTCGTCGGCAGCTTTCTTCTCTGCAGCAGCCCGTTCCTCAGCGGCCTTCTTTTCTGCGGCGGCCTGCGCCTCAGCGGCACGCCGTTCTTCCTCTGCCTTCTTTTCCGCTGCCGCCAAGCTTGTCTGGAGGGACTTGAATTCGTCCCGCTTCTTTTCACCCAGCGAAATCCTGCTGTCGAGGGCAGACAGGGCGGCCGTGGTGGCGGCTGCTGAAAGCCCAGTCCAATAGATGGCCCTGTTGGCGTCCTTGGTTGCAGCAAAGACCGCCCTGAGGGATTTCGCGGCGGCAAGCTCGGTAACCAGTACAGCAGCAGCCGCGCCGGCGGCGGCCGAAGTGGTTGCAGGTGCAGCGCCGGCAGCTTCTTCAAGCGCCTGCGCAGTCTGGGCGAGCTGCGCCGGCAATGTGCAATCGATGGTCTCCGAGAAGAGCCCAATCTTTTCGGTCCGGGCCTCCTCATAAGCCTCTTCCACCGGCGGCAGGAACCTGACGTTCCCGTCATACTGCACCGGTATGCCCAGTCCCTCACGTGCGATTTCTGCATTGACGAGTGTGCCGTCGGGAGCGAATACGCCTGCGAGGGTGCGGCCGAAGCGGTCGTGCCGGGTCTTGTCGAACTCAAGGCGTACTGAGGTGCCAGGCGGAAGAACGCCCGCAAGGTAATCAGTAGCCTGCGGCCCGAGGCATTCGACCGGCTGGTTCGGGTCCTTAGTTTCCGGCGTGTCCACGTTCAGCAGACGGATTGTGTGATTCGCGTTGTTGATCGACACCACCAGGGTGTCACCGTCCACGATTCTGACGACCGTGCCGTTGTCAGCGTTTGCTGCCGCGCTAACTGCCACGGAGCCGGCCACCAGACCGGCCGCCGCGACTGATGCAATGATTAGATTTTTGATCGAGGTCCCCCTTGAATAGGCGCATCAGAAATCTGCGGCACTCTGCTTGACCTCGACGAACCCTGAAGCTTTCTCCTTAATGCTGGGCGCTTCTCCTCAGCTTCAGCTCAAGTTCGGCTCAAGGTTGCCGTAGTCTTGGCGACACGAGTGAACGGCACGCTCGTGCCGGTTTTCTCTTTCAGTCGGGCCGCTTCGGGACTAGGCTTCCAGATACGGCAGTAACCGGCACGAACGTACCTATAGGACAATCATGGATCAGCGATTCACAGACTCCCTGGCTAACGAAGTGCGCTCACGCCGGACCGCACTTAGCCTCACCCAGCGGGATTTGGCCGACATGGCCGGTGTCTCTGAACGGTTCATCCGTTTCGTGGAACAGGGGAAGCCCAGCATCCAGCTGGATTCGCTGATCGCGGTCCTCGACACCTTGGGGCTTGAGCTGGACATCGCCACGCGGACCAGCCGCGCCGCCCGTGCCCAAGCAGGCGCGGGAAGCGCTGAAGGCGCAGCATCATGAGGCACCGGATCGCCGATATTTACAAGGCAGGCGTCCTGGCGGCGAGGCTGGAACGGCACGATGGCGGAACCCGATTCAGCTACCTCCCCGCCTATCTCGCGTCCGGAAGACCCGCCGTCGCCTCTTCCCTGCCGCTTACCCGCGAACCTGTCCTGTGCGCCGCCGGGGCCGCCCCGCCGTACTTCACTGGGCTGCTGCCGGAGGGCCGGCGGCTCAACGCGCTGCGGCGTTCCATCAAAACCAGTGTGGACGATGACCTGTCCCTGCTCATCGCCGCCGGCGGAAACCCGGTGGGGGATGTCCAGATCGTGGGTCACGGCGAACCGCTGGACCCCGACGAACACGCGGTGCAGCTGGACCCGAAACAGCCCGTGGATTTCGACCAGCTGCTGGGCGATCCGGACCTGATCGACCCGGTTGCGCTGGCCGGCGTGCAGGACAAGCTGTCGGCTGGCATGATTTCGCTTCCGGTGGCCAGTGCAGGCAAGAGGTTCATCCTCAAGCTCAACGCCCCCGAATTCCCCCACGTGGTGGAGAACGAGCTGGTCATGTTCCGCTACGCCGCCAAGCTCCGGATTCCGCTCAGCCGGGTCCAGCTGATCCGGGACGTGGCCGGCCGGCCGGGCCTGCTGGTGGAGCGCTTCGACCGCATCCCGCGGCCAGGTGGCGGGCCAGACGATGTGCTGCGCCTCGCCGTCGAGGACGGGGCCCAAGTCTTGAAGCTCTATCCGGCAGACAAGTACAACGTGGGGTACGGGCAGGTCTGCCACGCGCTGGCGGACCACTGCTCGGCGCCGCTCCCCGCGCTCCGGAACCTTGCCCTCCAGGGCGCCTTTGCGTGGCTCACCGGCAACGGCGACCTCCACGCGAAGAACGTCTCCATGGTCCAGCAGCCGCATGGAGAATGGGCGATCGCTCCGGTCTACGACATTCCCTCCACAGTGGTTTACGGCGATAAGACCCTGGCGCTGACCCTGAACGGCAAGCGGACAGGGATCTCGCGCCGCCACTTCCTGGGCTGGGCAACGGACCTCGGACTCCCCGAACGCGCAGCCGCCCAGGTGCTGGAGCTCGCGTTGAAAGCGTCCGGGCCGCTGGTGGCGGACCTTGAGGCAGGAACGGCCTTCGGCGTCGTGAAAGGCCCCGGGAACGACGACGGCGCCTCGCCCTTCCCGGACATGGTCACCAGGGCGTGGGTCAAGGAGCTGAAGCACCGCCGGCGTCTCCTGGAAGGGTAGGGCAGGCAGCCGCCCGCCTTAGATTCATGCGCAGTCGAACCAGCGCAGCACCCGAAGGGCGCGCAGCGTGTTCCAGCGGCTGGGGCTGCCGTCGCCGTCCTCCAGCGCAAAATGGACCTTCCCGGGATGTGTATTCTCCAACAGCCAGGTTCCGTCCGGCTGCTCTTTCTTGCGGACCAGCTCCACGCCCTCTGCCAGGCGCTGGTCCGGGGCAGCTCCCGTGGCCCGAAAGTAGTCCAGGCCGCGGAGGACGTCATAGAACCAGCGGGTGGGATAGGAGAAGCGCAGCCAGTCGCCACTGATGATCTCAGCGGTCGCTTTCCGCCGCATCAGCCGGCGCTCCAGGAGGTACTCTTCAGCCCGTTCCCGGGCAGCCCTGGCTGCCGGCGTCCCTCCGGTGGCCTGCTCGTATTCCAGCAGTCCTTCGAGGACACAGATGGTGCTGTGGAATGAGGAGCGTGTGGAGCCGTTGACGGCCTCGCAGTTCCAGCCGCCGTCGGGCAACTGGTCACCCGACAGCCGCTGCACCACGCTGTCCACGTTCTGCCCGAAGTAGGCGCCCAGCGCGGTGGCCATGCCATTGATGCAGGGCTCAACCTCACCTTCGAAGAACGGCTGGCCGCCTTCCTCCCAGCGGCTGTTTTCCTTGACGAGTGAGATGGCACGGCGGGCCTGCTGGCTTTCGGGGGCCAGGCCGAAGTCCCGCAGGAGCAGGAGGCTGTAGGTGGTGGCGGTCCATGGCTGGTTGACGGGATCATCGTCCACTGCCGGCCAGTAGGTGCCACCGGCCCACTGCCCGTCCGTACCCTGCAGGGCAAGCAGGCGGGAACCCCAGCCTTCAGTGGCGACGCGGTTCCGTTCGGCCATGACTTCGGCGGCAGGGGCATCAGTGAGGTCGCGGAGGGCCTGCCAGCGGATGGCGGGATCGCCGGCCAGGAGCCAGTCCAGGACGTTCCGCTCCGCAGCAGGTGTCACAGGTGCTGGATGCCGGCCCGCTGCATGGCGTCTTTATAGGTTTCGACGTTCTTGGCCAGGAGCTCTTCCTGCTTGGCTTCGGAAACTGCGAACGCCCTGCCTCCCAGCGCGGTTGCCTTGTAGATCTTAATGCCGCTGTTCTTTAGGGCCGAATGGTACGTCTTTTCGTACAGCGTTAGGAATGCGGAGGCATCCGTGCCGTGGGCAATGATCGCCGAGACACGTGAGTTGATCTTGAGGAACTGGCGGAACGCGCGGAGGCCGTCGGTTTTTTCCTGCACGCTCAGGGCTGAAGGGCTGCCGGGTTCGCGGACCCACGGGTAGGCGTTCCACGGCATCACATAGCGGGGGTCGAGCTCGGCGAGTTCGTAAATCTGGGTAGCCCGTCGGGCAGCCTCATCGTCGTTGTTGTGCGAGACAAACCCGGACTCGGTGCCTTTTCCGGGGCTGCCCTGCAGGCTGACGATCCGGCATTCGTCCTCGTCGTGCACCGGGTCAATGTACGGCACGGTGGAGCCGGGCTTCTTTTCCATGAGTTCGTCGCAAAGCTGGGTTACCTTCGCGATGTTCGGTTCTTGTAGCAGGGCCTTTTTTTCGTCCCAGTCAATCGTCACGATCTCTCCCTCACAGCAAGGTGGTCAGAATCAGGCGTCTTAGGCCACTCTACGCTTCCGCCCTGAGGGTGGGCAGGAAAATTTGGCGGTGGCAGTCCTATGTCCGGAGCAGCTGATTGAAGTTCGCGGGGAAAGCGCAGCAGCACCAGCAGGTGCTGTTGAATGACACTATGCAGTTCACCAGGAAGGGCCTGAAGGCCGAAGGCTTCGCAGGCTTCCGTCCTGTCCGGGATCTCGAAACCATGCGGATCCCCCAGGGGACAGGCCTGTTCGCCGTGGTGGCCCCGGAAGGATTCCAGCCGCGTTTCCTAAAGAAAAGCACTGCCGGCACCTTCAAGAAAAAGGCCCCGTCCCTTCCCGAAGCCGCGCTGGCCGCCGAGTGGGTGGACGCCGCCGTCGTCCTTTATATCGGGAAGGCGGGACCGGGAAGCAAAGGCAACAGGGGCCTACGGCGCCAGATCCAGGAATTTGTGGACTTCGGGCAAGGAAGGCCGCCCGGGCATTGGGACGGCCGGGCCATCTGGCAGCTCTCGGATGCCGGATCGCTGTCCATTGCCTGGAAGGAACTGGCCCCGGAACAGCTGAATGACGCGGAAGCCCGTTATCACGCAGCGTTCCTCCAGGAATTCGGAAAGCTGCCGTTCGCCAACCTCGTGCAGGCCCGCACCAAGACCGGCCGCTGACGTCAGGTCACACCAAACGGGCAGAACTCGGAGTTCCTTCCGGCTGGACTCAGGCCTGCCCGCGAAGCCGCTCCATCTCGCGGCGGTCCTTCTTGGTGGGCCGTCCGGTGCCCCGGTCCCGCTGCGGAAGGCCGAGCGCCGGCGCGAGCGGCCGGGGAGGGGTGTGGTCAGTGAAGCAGTGCGACGCCGCTTCCGCCCCCACCCGCTTGGCAATGAGCCGCCGCACTTCGAGGATGCGTTCATACCCCGGCATCCGGACTGTCACGGTATCGCCGGTCACCAGGGTGGCTGAGGCTTTGGACGGGCTGCCGTTCAACCGGACATGCCCCGCCCGGCAGGCCGCCGTGGCGGCGGAACGGGTCTTGTAGGCGCGGATGGCCCACAGCCACGCATCGATACGGACGCTGGCGGGGGAGGCAGGAAGGCTGGTCATGGCTGGCACCGAGTATAGCCCCGGGAGCGCAGGCATTCAGTGCTGGGTCATTCCACCGTTACGCTGACCTGCTGCACCATGTTGTTGCCCATCCCCTGGTAGTTCCAGTTTTGCTCCAGGGGCTGCGTGGCGCCGGTGGCGTCCGTGGCCCGGCAGGACAGGACGTGCTCACCCGGGTCCGCCACCCAGGGCAGCGTCCACTTCCGCCACGCGAATCCGCCGGCGGGCTTGTCCAGCTGGGCGGGCAGCCACGTGCCGTCGATCCCCACCTCCACGCCGGTTACCGCACCCTCCCCGGACCAGGCACGGCCCTGCAGCAGGACCGGGCCGCGGGCCAGGATGCGTTTGCGGGTGAAGAAGTCCGGGACTCCCGGCGGAACCATCAGCGAACGCACCCTGATCCGTGAAACCGGAGTGCCGGCGTCGTCCGCGGAGTCCTGGTAGCGGTACGCCACCTGCTGCTGGTAGCCGGTGAAGGGGGCAGTGACCACCTCGATGGACCCAAGCCACTTCACGCTGGCCATGCCGTACCAGCCCGGAACCACCAGGCGGAGGGGGTAGCCGTGCTGCGGCGGCAGTTCGGTGCCGTTCATTTTGTAAGCGAGTACGACGTCGGCACGCAGCGCTTCACGGATCGGCAGGCTCCGCGCGTAGTGGTGGGGGACGCCGCCCTGCACCCCTGCGTCGGCACCCGTAAAGACCACTTCCATGGCGTTCTGGAGCACGCCCGCCTTGCCCAGGAGGTAGGCGAGTGGCACGCCGGTCCAGTGCGCGGTGCCCACCCCTTCCTGGATCCAGGGCTGGCTCATCGGCCGGGGCGAGAGGAGGGAACGGCCGTTGCCGGCGCACTCCAGCGTCACGGGCACAGTGATGGCGGGATCCTTCCGGAGCGCTGCCATGCTCAGTTCCAGGGCGCGCTCCACAGCACCGCTGATTCTAAGGTGCCAGGAAGCGGCGTCGAGGTCCGGAATGTCGAAGTGCGTGAGGACGTAGTGAAGCCCGGGCGGCGTGACATCCCTGCGGAGGGCCTCCAAGGGCATGGAATGGTTCCGGGCTGACAGCTGCAGCTCTTCCCGGGTCAGGGGGCCGGTGGTGGGGCCAGCCCCCTGCCGGGCTTCTGCTTCACTGGGGCCGGTGGGCTGCTCCTGCCGGGAGGTCTGGGTCATGCCACAGGTCTACGCCCGCACCGCCGGCACGTCAACGCCTTTTCCCGGCCTACGCCTCCCGTTTTGGTGGAGACTGGGTCTTTGCCGGGTCGCGTTCAGCCAGCGAGCCGATAGCGTTGTCAATTTTCTTCAGGACCTCCGGCTCCAGCGTCACACCGGCCGCCGCCACACTGTCCGCTATCTGCTCCGGACGGCTGGCACCCACGATGGCAGACGCAACATTGGGGTTCTGCAGCACCCAGGCGACTGCCAGCTGCGGCATGGAGAGGCCGGCTTCCTCCGCGATGGGCTTGAGGTCTTGCACACCGGACAGGACGTCGTCACGCATCCAGCGCTCGATCATCTTGGCTCCGCCCTTTTCATCCGTCGCCCGGCTGCCTTCCGGCGCGGGCTGGCCGGGCAGGTACTTGCCGCTGAGGACGCCCTGGGCCATGGGCGACCAAACGATCTGGGACACGCCCAGTTCCTCCGACGCCGGCACTACCTCGGCCTCGATGACCCGCCACAGCATGGAGTACTGCGGCTGGTTGGAGATGAGCTGGAAGCCGAGCTCTTTGGAGAGGGCGTGGCCTTCCCGAAGCTGGTCCGCGGTCCACTCGCTGACCCCGATGTAGAGTGCCTTGCCCTGCCGGACGATGTCCGCGAACGCCTGCATGGTTTCTTCCAGCGGCGTTTCGAAGTCGTAGCGGTGCGCCTGGTAGAGGTCCACGTAGTCGGTCTGCAGCCTGCGCAGCGAGCCGTTGATGGATTCCATGATGTGTTTGCGCGACAGGCCAAGATCGTTTTTGCCCTTGGGGCCCGTGGGCCCGTAGACCTTGGTGAAAATCTCCAATGATTCGCGGCGCTCGCCCTTCAGCGCCTCGCCCAGGACGGTCTCCGCCGCGGTGTTTGCATAGACGTCGGCCGTGTCGAAGGTGCTGATTCCGGCGTCCAGCGCCGCCCGCACGCACTGGGTGGCGACGTCGTTCTCCACCTGGGAACCATGGGTAAGCCAGTTGCCGAACGTGATTTCCGAGACTTTGAAACCGCTGTTTCCGAGGTATCTGAATTCCATGCGTTTCACGCTAGCCCAGATGGTTGCTCAGGGTAAGGGCTTTTTTCCATCCGTCTGTTCGCTGGCGGGCGACGTTTCCTTGAGTATCTGCTGGGGGCCGGTCAAGGAGACGAGCGATCCTGTGTCCAACGGCGCGAGGGCTGGCGGGTGCGGAGACTTCTTGAACGACCGTGGAACCTCGTGCGGAGGCCGGTGGTTGTGCAGGGAGGACTCAACCAGCGGGGCCACTTCAGCCACTTTCTCCGCCGGCACCTTCGGATCCGGCAGGTCCCGTACGGAGAGTTTGATCTCGGGCGCGGCTGCCCGTGCCCGAGCGATGGCACGGGCGTCGGCCTCGGCCACGGCGGAGGCCCAATCCTCGGCCAGGACGGGCGGTTCACGCCGCC